>JAGAGD010000006.1 GCA_017627765.1 Prevotella sp.
AGGAATGAAAAAGTGAAAGGTGTCCTTTCGCGATGCGAAACGTGGCATATCGCAGTGCGATATGTGGCATATTGCAGTGTCAAACGTGCCCTTTCACACTGCGAAAGGTGCCCTTTGACTTTTTTAACACTTATGAGTTTTTAGACGAAACGTATAAACTATTGATATTGAACGATTTACTAAAAAGAGCGAGAAGTCGCCAAATACTCGCATATTTTGCAACTTCGTTTTGCTCGGTCGTAAATTTTTAAGTTATGGGCAGGGTTTGTTAATCAATTTTTTACCCAACTCGCCTTTAAAAATTGCAAGTTTTCCTCTCGACAAAAGGTATTTTACTAAGAATGCTTTCAGATTGTTATCAGTTATGAGTGTTGAGTTATGAGGAGTTTGTCTTGCCATTAATCTTTCATCTTTAATCATTAATCCAGATTATTGCCTAGTTAAAGTTAACGTTCACGTTAATTATCAATTAAGAAGGTTAAGGTTAAAGTTAAAGTTAAGGTTAAAGTTATCAACTATGAATTATAAACAATAAATTACATTTCTCCTATTTAATTTTTTACTTTTAATAAAAAGTAGTACCTTTGCAAACAAATTTATTTCGGTAGAAGTTTCGTCGTGAAACTGCAATACCTTATTATATTTATATACTGATGAACACAGAATTTGAACTCATTGCCAAAACATTCATGGGCTTGGAGCCCGTCTTGGCACAGGAGCTAACAGAGTTAGGAGCCAACAACGTAGAGATTGGACGACGCATGGTGTCGTTCACTGGTAACAAAGAATTAATGTATCGTGCTAATTTTGCATTGCATACTGCTATCAAAATCCTTAAACCAATATGTCATTTTAAAGCTCAGTCGGCAGAAGATGTTTACAATGAAGTCATGAAAGTTGACTGGAGTAAGTATCTTGACAACTCAAAGACTTTCGCTGTAGATGCTGTGGTATTCTCAGATGAGTTCCGTCATTCCAAGTTTGTTTCCTATAAAGTAAAAGATGCTATCGTTGACCAGTTCCGAGAGAAGACTGGCCAACGCCCAAATATTTCTGTCAGCAATCCAGACTTGAGACTTAACATGCACATTGCTGAGGACAAATGCACGCTTTCTCTTGACTCGAGCGGAGAATCTCTTCATCGTCGCGGCTACCGTCAGGAGTCTGTTGAAGCTCCACTCAACGAGGTTCTGGCTGCCGGAATGATTCTCATGACAGGATGGAAAGGCGAAACTGACTTTATCGACCCGATGTGCGGCTCTGGCACATTGCTGATAGAGGCTGCCCTCATTGCCCGCAACATGGCACCAGGACTATTCAGAAAAGAATATGCTTTCGAGAAATGGCAAGACTTCGATGCCGACCTTTTCGACAGAATATACAACGATGATTCTGCCGAAAGAGAATTCAATCATCATATTTATGGTTACGATATTGACATGAAAGCGGTGAATACTGCACGAATAAACGTAAGAGCCGCAGGATTGACAAAGGACATCACCGTTGAGCAACAAGACTTCAAAGACTTTGAAAAGCCAAAAGAAAAGAGCATAATAATAACTAATCCTCCATACGGAGAGCGCATCTCAACACCAAACATACTTGCTACATACAAGATGATTGGCGAAAGACTTAAGCACGCCTTTACTGGCAACGATGCATGGATTTTGAGCTACAGAGAGGAATGTTTTGACCAGATTGGCTTGAAACCATCTATAAAGATACCTGTCTACAACGGTTCTCTGGAGTGTGAGTTCAGAAGATACCAGATGTTTGACGGAAGAATGAACATTTTCCGCAGCGAAGGAGGAATCGTCAAGACTGAGGAAGAGAAGCAGCAAATGGCTGAAAAACATCGTTTCAAGAAGAACAGAGAGTTTAAGCGCAGACTTGATGAGGACTTGGAGAACGAGGAAGCCGACATACGCAGTTTCAAATTCCACTCTTTTGAAAGACAAGAAGAGCGTGAACGCCAACAAAGGAAAGCAGAACGACGCAAAATGTTTGACCGCCAGGACGATGAAGGACATTCATTTGACAGAGGAAGAAAACCATTCAACAAGGACAGAAGACCATTTGACAGGGAAAAGAAGTCGTTTAGCAGAGACAGGGATTCGTTTGGCAAAGACAGAAAACCATATCATCGCGACGACAGAAGAATGGGAAAAGAACGCAGTGGTTCAAAAGGAAGATCTAACTTTAACAGAAACAGAGGAGACAAATAGTTTAACTGAAGTTGCTGAAAAACATTAACTTCTGAGGTAATAAGACAGATTTGTTCATGGTTACAAGGTGAAAATTCAGTAATAAAAACCATATCACCGAATAACATTACAATATGAAGACCTTGTAAGTTAAAACAAGACTATTTGGCAAAATAATATATTTAAGTAATAAAAAACTAACACTATATGAACAGAAAAGCATTTATGAAAGTATTTGCAGTCATACTTTCTTTAACTTTCGTTTCTAATGCAATGGCACAACTGAAACAATTTACATTGGAAGACCTCAACTACGGAGGCAACAATTATTACAACATGAGTCCGAAAAACCAGTATTACACTTGGTGGGGAGACGAACTCATTAAAACAGACATGGAAAAATGTGTCAGTGTAAATAAAAAAAGCGGTGCTGAGAAAACCCTCTTCACTCTTGACGAAATAAACGAATGGATAGGATCAAACGACTCTGTATTTGTTCGTCATCTTTACAATGCCACTTTCCCCTACGCAGACAAGCCGTGGGTGCTTCTTGGCAACAGAATGGAAATGATACTCGTTGACTGGAAAGCTAAGAAACAAGTATGGCATTCTGGTAAAACAGGCAGCCTGGCTGAGGAATGGTGCCCACAGTCAAAAGCTACAGCCTACGTTAAAGACCATCAGCTATATGTAGGCGACGAAAATGGCGTTCAGCATCAGATTACAACAGACGGTTCTCGTGAAATTGTATACGGACAAAGTGTACATCGCGATGAATTTGGAATATATAAAGGAACATTCTGGAGTCCGAGCGGTCAGCAATTAGCATTCTACAGAATGGACCAGTCTATGGTAACAGACTATCCGCAAGTGAACACATTCACACGAATAGCAACTCTCGAAGCCGATAAATATCCTATGGCAGGTGAAGCTATGCACAAAGTTACTGTAGGAGTTTATGACTTGAAGACTAACAAGACTATTTACCTGAAAGCAGGCGCCCCAACCGACAGGTATTTTACAAATATTTCATGGAGCCCTGATTCACGCACAATCTATATTTTTGAACTGAACAGAGATCAGAACGACATGCAGCTTGTAAGCTATGACGCTGTAACTGGAGAAAAGATTAAGACTCTCTATAGAGAACAACACGAGAAATATGTTGAACCACAACATCCAATAGTGTTCTTGCCATGGGACAGTAATAAGTTTATCATGCAAAGTCAGAAAGACGGATACAACCACTTGTATCTTTTCGACAAAGACGGAAAAGAACTGCAACAGATAACAAAAGGCGAATGGGTGGTATTAGACATTCTCGGTTTCAACAAAGCAAAGAAACAGATTATCATTCTTTCAACAGAATGTAATCCACTACAAAACAACCTATTTGCTGTTGATGTTAAGACAGGCAAGAGAACTCTGCTAGACAATGGTAAAGGATGTCATGCTAATGTCTATCAGGCAGACGGAGGACACAGCAGTGCATTGTCAGCATCAGGAGCATATATCTACGACAACTACACAGAGCCTACCGTGCCACGCAATATAGATATTATAGATGTTGCAAAGCATAGCAGAAAACAAATCTTCTCAGCAGCAAATCCTTGGAAAGGATATGACGTTCCTGAGTATTTTTGTGGCACCGTGAAGGCTGCAGATGGCAAAACAGACCTATACTATCGCATGGTTAAACCTACAAACTTTGACCCAAACAAGAAATATCCTACCGTCGTATATGTATATGGAGGTCCTCATGCCAGAAATGTGGAGGCTCGCTGGAACTGGTATAGTCGCGGATGGGAAACATATATGGCACAAAAAGGCTACGTTCTCTTCATTCTTGACAATCGCGGTTCAAAAGACAGAGGACGCGACTTTGAACAAGCTACCTTCAGACACTTAGGACAGGAAGAAATGAAAGACCAGATGAAAGGCGTAGAATACCTGAAATCACTTCCATTCGTTGACCAAGATCGCATTGGCGTTCACGGCTGGAGTTTCGGAGGATTCATGACAATCTCACTCATGGTAAACTATCCTGAAACATTCAAAGTTGGTGTCGCAGGCGGTCCTGTAATCGACTGGACTCTTTATGAAGTTATGTATGGCGAGAGATACATGGACACACCACAGCAGAATCCAGAAGGATATGAGCAGACCAACCTTATACGTCGAGCAAAAGACCTGAAAGGAAAGCTCCAGATTATACAAGGCATGAACGATAAGACTGTTGTTCCTCAACACTGCTTGCAGTTTATACACGAGTGCAACATAGTTGGTACACAACCAGACTTCTATGTATATCCAGGTGAACCTCACAACATGAGAGGACACCAGAGTACACACTTGCACGAAAGAATTACTCAATATTTTGAGGATTATCTGAAGTAAGGTTTTAGGTATTAAATCTATGAGGTTATGATGTTATATTTGATTTACAATGGCCTTTTAGGTGTATAACTCCAATAAACAACAAATTAGAAAATAATAAAAATGAAAATATTATTATTAGGAAGTGGAGGCAGAGAACATGCACTGGCATGGAAAATAGCACAAAGCAAGAAAGTTGAAAAACTCTATATAGCTCCAGGCAACGCTGGAACATCAAATAGTGGTGAGAACGTAGCCATAAAGGTTGATGACTTTGAAGCAATTAAAAACTTCTGCATAAAAGAAAATGTAGGAATGATTGTTGTTGGTCCTGAAGACCCACTGGTGAAAGGAATATACGACTACATAAAGAATGACGAGGCTACAAGAAACATAGCAGTAATTGGTCCATCAAAGGCAGGAGCTGTGCTTGAAGGTTCGAAAGACTTTGCAAAACAGTTCATGCAAAGACACAACATACCAACAGCCCGCTATCAAACATTTACTGGCGAACAGCTTGAAGAAGGCCTCAAGTTTCTTGAAACTCTCAATGCTCCATACGTGCTTAAAGCAGACGGACTATGTGCTGGCAAAGGAGTGCTGATACTAGATACTTTGGAAGAAGCAAAGAAAGAACTGCGCGAAATGCTTGGCGGAATGTTTGGTAATGCCTCGTCAAGAGTTGTTATAGAAGAGTATCTGAGTGGAATAGAATGCTCTGTATTTATCCTGACAGACGGAAAAAACTATAAGATTTTGCCTGAAGCCAAAGACTACAAGAGAATTGGAGAGGGAGACACAGGGCTTAATACTGGAGGTATGGGGTCTGTTTCACCTGTTCCATTTGCAACAAAAGAGTGGATGCAGAAAGTGGAGGACCGCATAATCCGCCCAACAGTAAATGGACTTAGCGCAGAGAACATTGACTACAAGGGATTCATATTCTTTGGACTTATGAATGTGGATGGCAATCCAATGGTAATAGAATATAATTGCCGTATGGGTGACCCCGAAACAGAAAGCGTTATGCTTCGTTTGAAAAGTGACATCGTAGATTTGTTTGAAGGTGTTGCCAATGGCACTTTAGACAAATATGATATAGAATTTGATGAACGTGCTGCTGTTTGTGTAATGCTTGTTAGCGGTGGCTACCCACAAAGCTATGCCAAAGGCTACCCAATTTCTGGACTTGAAAACGTTGACGGTTCTATTGTTTTCCATAGTGGTACTGCTATGAAAGATGGTAATATCGTAACTGCTGGCGGAAGAGTCATTGCCGTTTCTTCTTATGGCAAGACAAAAGAAGAAGCTTTGGCTAAAAGCTTTGAAGAAGCCAGCAAAATAACGTTTACAGACAAATATTTCCGTTCAGATATAGGAAAAGACCTATAATCTAAGATTAAAATAAAGCAAAAGGAATAAGAAGGATGGTAAAACGACTACAGAATAAAGTTGCAGAGAGCCGCTTGTCGTTGCCTTTCATGGCAGTGATAGCAATAATTATAGTCCTTCTTAGAGGAGATTTCTCAGGTAGATGGTGGCTCCAGCTTGCATGCTGGAGTCTATCAACCTACTTGATAGTTGAGCTAAACAACGTAAACTCATTGCTAAGAGTTTATAGCAGAATGGTCTCCTGCTCATTTCTTATACTTATTCTCGTTGCATCATATCTCCTATCGGACGTCAGAGTATCAATAGTTACTCTATGCATTGTAGTTGCATATACATTATTATTCCACTGTTACCAAGTTAGGAAATCGGTAAACTGGGTATATACAGCATTCTTATTTATTGGTATTGCAAGTTATCTATTCATACAGATTCTCTATTTTGTACCTATACTGTGGATATGCATGACATTCTTCCTGATGACAATGAATATACGTTCATTCTTTGCTTCACTATTAGGCTTAATAACACCGTACTGGTTTGGAATAATTCTGTTTGTATATTTTGGCGAGATAGATTATTTGCTGCAACATTTTGCATCACTAATAGAGTTTCAGCCTCTATTTGACTATCAGAGCATCACAATAAACCAATATCTTACATTTGCATTTGTAGTCTTATTATTAATAATAGGTATTGTACATTTTGTTCGCAATAGCTTTCTCGATAAGATTAAGACACGAATGTTTTACAACATATTCATTACAATGTCATTGGCATGTTTAACTTATATAATTCTTCAACCAATGCATTTTGATGTCTTGATTGTTTTACTTATCGTGAATGTCAGTCCGCTGATTGCACATTTCATATCGCTTACTCACACCAGAATTACAAACATTACGTTTATAGTTTTGCTAATAATAAGCGCTTCACTCATTTTTTATAATTCATGGAGTCATTTATTGACCTTTTAATTAGCTATGGCTATGGCGGAATGTTTATTTCTGCTTTCGTTGCAGGAAGCGTTTTTCCGTTTAGCAGCGAAGCTGTAATGATTGGATTATTAGCAGCTGGACTCAACCCTACTCCATTAGCAATATCGGCAACTATCGGCAACTGGGCAGGCTCGATGTTAAATTATTTCATTGGCAGATTAGGCAAAATGGAATGGATTGAGCGGTATCTTCATGTGAAGAAAGACAAGATTGAACGAGCACAACGATTTATGGGAGGCAGAGGTGCTTGGATGGGAATATTCACTTTTATGCCAGTATTAGGTTCTGCTATATCAATAGCTCTTGGACTAATGCGAGCCAATGTAGTAATTACATCATTAAGCACATTCATTGGCAAAGCAATTAGATACGTTATATTATTATATAGCACAAGTCTTTTTTTGTGATTAAAACATTGAAAGACATAGGTTTTAACTTAAATTAACCACAAAATAAAATATTTTATTGATAAAACCACTTAAATTTGCAACTCTTTATTGAGAATTATAACTTAACATTTAATTTTGAAAACAAAAATGAAAAAATTTACTCTTACACTTGTTGCATTCATCATGGCAGCAATGTCTTATGCACAACCAACACCTGTTGTGCTTCCTGAAACTGCTACTGTTGAGGACTACACCTTAACTGGCAAAAACTATTTCAATCCAGAAGATGAGAACGGATATGAGGATCTGAATGAAACTATCAAAATCGGTTTCGACGGAAATGATGTATACATTCAGGGACTTTGCGGATATCTTCCAGAAGCATGGATTAAAGGAGTACGCAATGGCAGTGAAGTTACATTTGAATCAGGACAGTTCTATGGATATTTCACATACGGAACTGCTTCTTTGCCAATGTATTTCTGTGGATATAACGGTGCTATCACTGACGTTGTATTCCAATATAATGAGGAATACGGAATCTTCGTAACAGACAACTATATCGTTACAAATAGCAACACTGCAACTCTTGATGCATACCACTATCTTACTGATGTTATTCTTTTCAAAGGTGCAGCTGAGCCACAGGACGAGGTTGTAACACCTCCAGCAGGAATGGAAAATGTACCATACATATTTACTGCAACTCGCATCATACTTGATGAGGAAGGATATCATTCAGAAAACGTAACCCGCAACGTAACTGTTGGCTTCGCTCAAAACAGCGAAGTATACATTCAGGGACTTTGCGAACAACTGCCAGAAGCATGGATCGTTGGAACAAAAAATGGCGATGAAGCAACATTCAAAGGTGGTCAGTTCTATGGAAATTATACTGATGAAGATGGTGAATGGAAACTTTACTTTGGCAGCCGTCTCGCTGGACAGACAGAACAGATTGCCGATATGACATTCGACTATGACTTGTCTACAGGTGCATTTACCTCAACACAATACATGATTCTTAACTCTACAAGAAGCACTTATGCTCCATTTGAAGAGTATGTAAATGTGAGAATCGAACGCAACCCTTCAGGTCCAACAGCTATTGAAGGTGCAGAGACAGAAAACAATATAGTAAATGTTACTTATACAGATATTTCTGGTCGCAGCATCAGCAATCCTGAAACAACACGTGGTATCATCATAATGACTACAACAAAAGCCAACGGAACTGTTGAAAGCAAGAAAATCATTAAGTAAAAAAGATTTATAAGCTGAATATAATAAAAGCCTTGCTAAAACATTTAGCAAGGCTTTTATTATTTATTCAAGTTTCGCAAGTAATAAACTTGTCAATTTATGTAATAACTATGATTACAAAGTGGTGTTTGAATAATTCTACAGTACAGTATAATCACCTTAAAAACTTAGACAGACCATGAAAGCCTTACGAAGCTGGTGCTTGTAATAGTAGAAGTATTTAATTGTACTTATTAATATAATGCACTTAAAAGTCTAAGAAAAACTCCGAGAACTAATCCCCACTCCAAACATAACCATTGTGAGTTATGGACAGTTGAGCGTTGACAGTGCTCAATATGTTTGCTAAAAAGGCTTTGAAACAACATCATCAATACTACCATTACTGCAAGTGCAAAAATAATAACACTTATTTGAACAATAGATATTGACTTAGAGAATATCACTAATATACCATTGGAAACTATATAGCCAAATATAGATGAAGCAAGGACAGAGAGCAATGCCACAACCCATTTCTTTGGATAGAAAAACCTATCAAAAGAGAAATACCACACTTTATCGGCTGGACTTCTGAAGGGGAAACGAACCAAAAGGACACAAAAAACCGCTACTGCCAAAACTGCAATAAAAACCAAATATGCAGATAGTTTAATTCTTTCATAAACCATTAAACTAAAAACAGGGGCAATACAAGCAGATAAAACTGTCATCGCAAGACTAAACTTATGTGCCTTACTGCGGTCTGACGATGTAATAACATCTATCAATAGTGTTCCTTGTAGTATAAGTTGGGAAAGACCTGAAAATAAACCAGCTACAAACATTAGTACAACAAGCATAATATGGCTGCCAACTTTTGACACATCTGTCATTTCACGATATGTAAACCACATTGCAACTGCCAATATAAGCATTGACACTATGCAACTATGATTCCTTCTCTTACGCTCAACTCCATATGATGTATATGCTCCTAATAATGGCAAACCTACAACATAAGCCAACAAGCCCCATACTCCACGCATGCTGCCACTAACAAATGAATATTTAGCACCTAACGTAAGATATGAATATACAGACACAGATAAAAGAAACTGCGCTAATAATAATAATATAAAATCTCTGTTCCAGAACTTCCGATGTTCTGGATTTATCATTTTATTCATTTAATATGACTCCTCAAGTGAAGGGAAACCGCCATCTTTTACATCAGTCACATACTGACCTATGGCATCTGTCATTATTGAGTTTAAATCTGCATAACGGCGCAGGAATTTTGGAGAGAACCCTTGTGTCTTTCCAAGCATATCGTCAACAACAAGTATTTGTCCATCTGTACCAGCCCCCGCACCAATACCAATTGTTGGACACTTGATTGCCTGAGAAACCTGAAGAGCCAAAGACGCAGGAACTTTCTCTAAAACAATTGCAAAACATCCTATCTTTGAAAGCAGCCTTGCATCGCTCATAAGCTTTTCGGCTTCAGCCTCTTCTGTTGCTCTAACGGCATAAGTTCCGAACTTGTTTATGCTTTGTGGAGTCAAACCAAGATGTCCCATAACTGGAATTCCAGCATCAAGTATACCTTTGATGGTATCAACAATCTCCACTCCACCTTCGAGTTTCAGTGCGTCACAACCACTTTCCTTCATTATGTGGATCGCATTCTTTAGACCTTCGTGTCTATCTATCTGATAACTGCCAAATGGCATATCGCAAACAACAAGAGCACGCTTAACACCTCTTACAACAGAGCGTGCATGATATGTCATTTGCTCAACTGTCATTGGCAAAGTTGTAGCATTTCCTGCCATAACATTCGATGCAGAATCGCCAATTAAAATACCATCGACACCAGCACGGTCTACAATGCCTGCTGTTGTAAAATCATACGATGTAAGCATAGAAATCTTCTCACCTTTTTGCTTCATTTCTGTAAATCGGTGAGTTGTAACCTTGCGTGAATCACTCACTAAGTATCCAGCCATTTTCTAAAATATTATTTTATTTATTATTTACGATTGTTATTCAAAGACTAATCTGCAATCCAGAGAAATCTGGTATTACATAATCTGACAATGAAGAAATACTATCAGCAGAATTTGATGTTGTCAAACCTATTACCGTCATTCCTGCTGCCCTACCGGCTTTTAGTCCATTGAAACTATCTTCAAACACAAGACAACGATTTGGTTCAACTCCAAAAATAGAAGCAGCCTTCAGATAACATTGTGGATTTGGCTTGCTCTCTTCAAAATCATCTGCGGTAAGTACTATATCAACCATTGGCTTAAACTTTGGAATCTGTCTATATATCTGAGCCATCTTTTCGTTGTTTGAGCTTGTTACAATAGCAATTTTCAATCCCATTGCCCGCAAACTTCCTACAAAATCCTCAAAACCATTGACAAATTCAAAAGTCATTTTTCGTTCAAAGTCATTCAAACGAGAAATAATTTCATGGTGCTTATCACTGACATCACCGAAGAATCGACTCAGAATCTCATAAAGTGTCTGTCCTTTTATAAGATATTCCAAATCCTTAACTTCTGGATGATAGCGACGAGCCTCCGATGCCCAAAACCTTGTATATTGTTTTTCAGTATCAAAAACAACACCATCAAGGTCGAACAATGCTGCTTTGAAATTGCCTCTGATTACCATTTTAGCCTTTTACGGGTAAGCCACAAAGAACAATACCCACTATTTTAAGGCTGCAAAGTTACATATTTATTCTGAATAAATCTGCAAATTAAATACCTATTTAATTGGTACAAAAACAAAAAAGGAGTTTTCCTGATTAGAAAAACTCCTTTTTTATAATTATATACTGAATTATTCTGGTTTCATATTTGTGTAAACTGTCTGAACATCGTCAAACTCTTCAAGTCGCTCTATCATCTTATCAATAGTAGCACGTTCATCAGCACTTACTTCCTTCAAGTCATTAGGAATACGAGTAAACTCTGCACCTGTCACCTCAAAACCTTCACTTTCAAGATGCTTCTGAATTTCTCCGAAACTTGTAGGTTCGCCATAGATTGTTATTTCGCCAGTTTCCTCATCCTCATCAAATTCATCTTCAACTCCATAATCAATCAAGTCGAGGATTAATTCATCCATATCAAGACCTTCCTTTTTCTTGAATGTGAACACTGACTTATGGTCGAAAAGGAAAGAAAGACTTCCTTGAGTTCCAAGATTACCATTAAACTTATTGAAAACAGAACGGACATCACCAACAGTACGAGTTGTATTATCAGTCAAAGTTTCAACAAAGATAGCGATTCCATGAGGGCCATATCCCTCATAAGTCACTTCCTTGTAGTCACTTTGGTCTTTACCCATTGCGTTTTTAATGGCGCGTTCAATATTATCTTTAGGCATATTCTCGCGCTTAGCATTGGCTATGATAGCACGAAGTGTAGGGTTCATGTCTGGGTCTGGTCCACCAGCTTTTACAGCTATGGCAATTTGCTTACCAATTTTAGTAAAAGTCTTAGCCATGTGTCCCCATCTTTTTAGCTTTGCAGCCTTACGATATTCAAATGCTCTTCCCATAAATTACTATTTTTTATTTTATTTTTTATTATTTACTTCTAAACTTATTGTTGCCCAAATATCTATCTCAGTTCAGCACCAATCTGCTTCTTAAGATTCTGTATCATTTTCTGCATGATAGCATCTATCTGCTTGTCATTAAGAGTCTTCTGCTCATCCTGCAAAATAAAGTTTACTGCATAACTCTTCTTTCCAGCTGGAAGATTCTTACCCTCGTAGACATCAAATAATTCAACACGTTTCAACAACTTACGTTCTGACTGACGAGCTATCTGTTCTATGGTTGCAAAATCAACATCTTTATCAATTAATAGAGCCAAATCTCTACTAACAGCGGGGTATTTTGAGATTGGAGAGAATAAAACTTTACCCTTCTTTATCATCTTCATCAAGCCATTCCAATTAATCTCTGCATAATAAACTGGTGAGTCAATACCCATCTTAACTTGGAGCTTCTTATTCAAAACACCCATATCAACGATAGTCTTTCCACCTCTATTTTCAAGAGTAATTCCCTTTGAGAAAATGTCATTATCTGATGATTTCTGAACGAGCATACCTTGTGCAACACCCACTCTTGAGAGGACATTATTCACATAGGCCTTGAGTTCATAGAAAGAGCTATCCTCATTTGGATGAATCCAGGAGCCCTCTACTCTCTTTCCAGACAACCACAATGCCAGATGATGTTCTTCATTATAAGCCTGCATAGGGTCATCTTCGTTCTTCTTAGCTTCATCAAATAGATATATATTGCCAAACTCGAAGAAGCGTAGATTTGCATTCTTACGATTAGCATTGTAGGCAATGCTTTCAAGTCCACCAAATAGCATAGTCTGACGCATTACATTCAAGTCAGAACTCAACGGGTTCATTATGTTTACAAGATTTGAAGCAGGATATTTGTTCAAATCTTCATAGTAAGCAGACTTAGTAAGAGAATTGTTCATGATTTCCTTAAAGCCACAACCTACAAGCTGCTCAGCAATAATGTTTTCCAATTTATACTTCTGGTCTTCTTCACCTTTAATAACAAGAGAACTCTTCAGCTGAGTAGGAATCTCAACATTGTTATAACCATAAATACGAAGTATGTCCTCAACAACATCGCAAGGACGCTGAACATCTACACGATATGCAGGAACTTTAAGGGTTATCGAGCTATTGTCTTCATTCAATATCTTCATTTCCAAACTCTCGACAATACTCTTTACAATCTCTGCAGGAATATTCTTTCCAATCAGTGAGTTCACATAGTCATAGCTCAATTCTACAACAGGACTTTCAATAGGATTTGGATAAACATCACATATATCCATTGAAATCTTACCTCCCGCAAGCTGTTTGCAAAGTATTGCAGCCTGTTTCAATGCATATACAACTCCATCTGGATCAATGCCGCGCTCAAAACGGAATGAGGCATCAGTACTCAAGCCATGACGACGGGCACTTTTTCTAATCCACGTGGGATGAAAATATGCACTTTCCAGTACAACATGTCGCGTTGAGTCATAGGTTCCACTACCCTTACCTCCGAACACTCCTGCAATACACATTGGCTCTTCTGCATTGCATATAGCCAAGTCGTGCTCACTTAGTGTATGTTCCTCACCATCAAGGGTTATAAACTTCTTTCCTTCATTCTTATCTTTAACAATTATCTTATGCCCTACAACCATATCTGCATCGAAGCAATGTAGTGGTTGACCATAGGCCATCATAATATAATTGGTAATATCAACTATATTGTTTATAGGACGGAGCCCTAAAGTAGTAAGTTTATTTTTAAGCCAGTCTGGCGATTCCTTAACCTCGCAATCAGTCAGGCTTACACAAGCATAACGTCTACAAGCCTCTGTATTTTCAATATCTACAGAAATAGGAAGGCTGTTATTATCAACAACAAACTCATCACATGATGGGCGATGAAGTTTTGTTTCATATCCATTTCTAACCAACCATGCATAGAGATCACGTGCCACACCCCAATGAGAAAGCGCATCGGCACGATTGGCAGTTATGTCTATTTCAATAAGCCAGTCGCTTTCAAGATTATAATATTCAGCAGCAGGCTGTCCAACTGGAGCATTTTCTGGCAATACTATAATTCCATCGTGACTTGAACCTACACCAATTTCATCTTCTGCACAAATCATTCCAAATGATTCAACACCGCGAAGTTTTGACTTCTTAATTGTAAATTCGTTATCACCATCGTACAGCACACAACCTATGTCCGCAACTATTACTTTCTGACCAGCAGCAACATTTGGCGCACCGCACACAATCTGCGATGGTTGCTCATGTCCGAGATCCACAGTTGTAACATGAAGATGGTCTGAGTTAGGATGCATCTCGCAAGTCAACACCTTACCAACATACAATCCTTTTAGTCCACCTTTTATTGACTGTACTTCTTCTAATCCAGCAACCTCAAGACCTGTTGATGTTAAAGCTTTACAAACTTCATCGGGCGAAAGATTGAAATCAACATATTCTTTCAACCATTTATAGGAAATATTCATACTCTATGACTATTAAATTCGCTTTTCTACTTTATATTTCGACTATATGTAATGCAAGTCTAACTTACATATAAATAAAATCGTGCAAAGTTAACTATTTTCTGCCTTTTTACAAAAAGAAATAGAGAAAAACAACCATTTAGTATTCATTATTCAATATAAACTTGCATTAAAACCAGAATATATATACATCATTCAAGTTTTTGTATGCCATAAACTTTTACATAGCAGACACTAAGATGAACATTCTAATTATAAACCAATAACATCATCTATTTATAGCACTTTTGATTTGTAAAACTATTAAACATCCTGTTTTATAGAACAAACAAAAAGAAAAATTGCTTATACAACCTTTGTTTATAGATTTTTTATTACTTTTGCACCATAATAACAATATTTAAAACTAAAAAACATGAGGTTAAACGGAAGAAGAGAGAGCAGCAACTTCGAAGACAGACGCGGAATGAGTGGTGGCCAGAAGGCTGCAGGACTTGGAATTGGCGGTCTTATTATAATAGGAATAATACAGCTATTGATGGGTGGAAATCCACTTGACCTACTGCAGCAAATGGGAGGACTCAGTTCACAACAGCCAGAAATTCAAAGAGAATATAAGTCAACACCCGAAGAAGAAGAGCAGGTCAAGTTCTGCAAACAAGTTCTTGCAAGTACAGAAGACGTTTGGAGTAAAGTGTTTGAAAGTATGGGAAGAACATATACCCCACCTACTCTTGTTCTATTCAGCGGCAGTGTTCAGACCAATTGCGGAGGAGCCACATCTGCCGTAGGTCCGTTCTATTGCTCTGGCGACCAGAAACTATATATCGACCTTTCTTTCTTCAAGCAAATGGAGACACAACTAAAATCTGGTGGCGATTTTGCAAGAGCCTATGTTATCGCACATGAAGTAGGACATCATGTTGAAAACCTTTTAGGCATTCTCGGCAAATGCCATGCACAAATGCAAAGAGTCAATAAAGTTGAAGCTAACAAATTGAGCGTCAAACTTGAGTTACTTGCTGACTACTATGCTGGAGTATGGGCCCATTATGAAGATGAACGTTTTGGTTCATTAGACAACGGCGACCTTATGGAAGCCATTAACTGTGCAGAGCATATCGGAGATGACTATCTGCAAAAGCAAGCGCAAGGATATACTCAGCCAGAGTCATTCACTCATGGTCGTGCAGACCAGCGTATGCGTTGGTTAAAACGTGGATACGACACAGGCGACATGAATATTACAACATTCTCGTACGATTACGATAACCTATAAGAGTTTTCAGCATTTAAGTAATAAAAAACAAAAAGTGGTTTTGCTATTAGCGAAACCACTTTTATTTTATGTTCATAAATATTACTCCAATTTGTTTTTTAACTTAAAACCTTCAACTCAAATCAATTAAACTAATCAGAAAGATATTCCGTAGGGTCTTCCATTCCTATTGAACTGAAAGCCTCTTTTCTTTCCCTGCAAGTTCCACATTCTCCGCAATGCTTTTCACCACCTTTATAACATGACCATGTCTCGGAATAGTCTATTCCCAGCTCCTTGCCGCGAAGTGCAATCTCAGCCTTTGTCAACTTTGTATATGGAGCTTGCAGCCTGACTTCTTCATATGTACCATTCTTTATGGCTTTATCCATAGCATCAACGAATTCTGGGCGGCAATCTGGATAAATAGAATGATCTCCACCATGATTTGCCATCATAACATATTTCAGGTTATTACTCTCGGCAAGTCCTGCTGCTATTGAAAGCATTATTCCATTGCGGAAAGGAACAACAGTGGAACGCATATTTTCCTCAGCATAATCGCCAGCAGGAATGGCATCATCCCCAGCAAGCAACGAACTCTGAAAATAATCCTGCATGAATTTAAGGTCAATAGTAATATGACGAATTCCTAATTTATCACAATGCTTTTTGGCAAACGGTATTTCACGCGCATTATGATTGCTTCCATAATCAAAGGAAACAGCTAAGGCTATACGCGCCTGAAAGTCATAAAGAAGAGTGATGGAATCCATTCCACCACTCACTATAATTATAGAATCTTTCATCGTGCAGCGATGCATTCTATTTCAACCAAAGCACCTTTTGGCAAGTCTTTTACAGCAAATGCTGAACGTGCAGGATAAGGCTCGTTGAAGAACTCTGCATAAACCTCATTCATAGGTCCGAAGTTTGCAATGTCGCTCAACAGAACTGTTGTTTTAACTACATTTGAAAGGTCGAGACCTTCAGAACGCAAAATAGCCTGAGCATTCAGCAGAGACTGACGAGTCTGCTCTTTAATGCCACCTTCTGGGAATGCTCCTGTAGCAGGATCGATAGGAAGCTGACCTGATGTGAAAACTAATCCATTAACTTCAATAGCCTGGCTATATGGACCTATAGCGGCTGGTGCATTGTTTGTGTTTAATACTTTCATAACATTAAAAAACTTATTCATTAGTAAAATTTCGGTACAAAGTTAATCATTTCAAATAAAATAACGTAACTTTGCAGAAAATTTTAGTTGTCTGAAGAAGAAAAACATTTAATCTAATCATGAAAAAGATTTTACAATTAGCAGTATCTGCTATTTTTGGAGCTAATGGTTAATCTATGACATGAATGGAAGACAAATAAAACATCCCGCTAAAGGGCTATATAAACAAAATAGTAAGAAAAAAATATACAAGTAATAAAGAAATGCTGAGGAAAACGTTCTTTGCTTTTGTCATTACATGCTTGCTCTCATCGTGTCAGCACAGTCTGCTTACGTCAGAGAATTTTACTGTCAACGACTTGAAAAGCTGCGACTTGCTATTTCATGCAGCACCACAAAGCAATGCTATAACCGAAGTGACACAAGGCGTTAACAAAGAGAGAATTGACCATGTTGCCATTTTCTTTAAGCAAAACGGGAAAAAGTGTGTGATAGAAGCAATTGAAAGAGGAGTCGTCATAACCCCACTTGAAACATTCCTAAAACGCAAAGGAAAAGTGATCGCTGGGCGTTTGAACGGCAATGTCAACAAGAAAAAAACAATAAGAACAGCCCTATCCTATCTTGGCAGACCATACGACCATCTATATATGCGCGACAACGATGCTATATATTGCAGCGAACTGGTAGAGCTTTCATTTGTAGACAAACAGGGGAAACGAATATTCCAGCCCATCCCAATGTCATTTCATGACGAGAATGGAGAAATAATTTCATATTGGAAGGAGTTTTATTCTGCACATGGCATGCAAGTCCCAGAAGGAGAACCAGGTTCCAATCCTGGAGACTTATCAAGGAAAAAGAACGTAATCATAAAATATTTAGAAACAAAACAACAATAATTTAATAAACATCTTAGCACAAATATCATGAAAATCAAAGATTTTAATTTTGCCGGAAAGAAAGCTATTGTCAGAGTAGATTTCAATGTTCCATTAGACGAGAATGGCAAAATCACCGACGACACACGTATCAGAGGTGCTCTGCCAACACTCAACAAGATTCTGAATGATGGCGGCTCACTTATCATCATGTCACACATGGGCAAGCCAAAAGGCAAAGTAAACCCAAAACTCTCATTGTCTCAGATTACCGACAGCGTAAGCAAAGCACTCGGCAGAGACGTTAAGTTTGCACCCGACTGCGCAAAAGCCCAAGATGCTGCTAAGGAACTGAAACCAGGTGAAGTGCTTCTTCTGGAAAATCTTCGTTTCTATCCTGAAGAAGAAGGAAAGCCAGTAGGCATTGACAAAACCGACGATGGATACGAAGAGGCTAAGAAAGAAATGAAGAAAAGCCAGAAAGCTTTTGCCGAGACATTAGCATCTTATGCCGACTGCTATGTTATGGATGCTTTCGGTACAGCCCATCGCAAGCATGCTTCTACTGCTGTCATAGCCGATTTCTTTGACAAAGACAACAAGATGCTTGGTCTCTTGATGGAAAAAGAAGTTGATGCAGTAAATAAAGTTCTCAACAACATCAAGCGTCCATTTACCGCAATAATGGGAGGTTCTAAGGTTTCAACAAAGATTGGCATTATCGAAAACTTAATGGGCAAAGTTGACAACCTTATTCTCTGTGGCGGAATGATATATACATTCGAGAAAGCACAAGGCGGAAAAATTGGAAATTCACTTTGTGAAGACGACAAATTCGATGTAGCACTTGATGTAATCAAAAAGGCAAAAGAGCAAGGTGTAAACCTGATAATGG
The DNA here is from genome assembly GCA_017627765.1 of Prevotella sp. Taxonomy (GTDB): domain Bacteria; phylum Bacteroidota; class Bacteroidia; order Bacteroidales; family Bacteroidaceae; genus Prevotella. The sequence continues at coordinate 18,923 of JAGAGD010000006.1, forward strand.
GTACAGACAGTGTTGCTGGTGACAAGTTTGCCGCTGATGCAGACACAAAGGTATGCCCTTCAAACAATATTCCTGACGGATGGCTTGGCATGGATGTTGGCCCTGAGGCTCAGAAACAGTTTGCAGAAGCTATTGAAAGTGCAAAAACAATTCTTTGGAACGGTCCTGCTGGTGTGTTCGAATTTGACAAATTCAGTGCAGGTTCACGCGCAATTGCCGAGTCTATAGCTAAGGCAACTGAAAACGGAGCATTCTCTCTTATTGGCGGAGGAGACTCTGTAGCATGTATAAACAAATTTGGATTAGCAGATAAGGTTTCTTACATCTCTACAGGTGGCGGTGCCTTGTTAGAGGCTATTGAGGGCAAAGTCCTACCTGGTGTTGCCGCCATAGAAGGTTAATAGATATTTTAAATATACCAATGTACTAACGAAAAGGGTTGGATTCTTGATTAGAATTCAACCCTTTTTATTTTTCATACTTTAATCAAAGATAAACATATTGGCAGATACTTGAATATTTATATAGGAGCAACAAAATAAATTATTATAGTCTCTGATTTTAATTATGATAATTTCACAAAATAAAACTGCTATTATTTTCTGGCAATGTTTCAATTTAAAACTTACAAAAATAGGCTTGATTTTTTGACGAAAAAAGTAAAAAATCTTGACAAACGGAATTTTAATTCTAGAGAACGATTTTCCGTTTGGCACGAGGCTGAATGCAAAAATGTGTTTAATTGTTAATCAATCGGCTTAAACTATGTAAACGAACATGAGGAATGAAAAAGTGAAAGGTGTCCTTTCGCGATGCGAAACGTGGCATATCGCAGTGCGATATGTGGCATATTGCAGTGCCAAAGGTGCC
>JAGAGD010000007.1 GCA_017627765.1 Prevotella sp.
AGGAATGAAAAAGTGAAAGGTGTCCTTTCGCGATGCGAAACGTGGCATATCGCAGTGCGATATGTGGCATATTGCAGTGTCAAACGTGCCCTTTCACACTGCGAAAGGTGCCCTTTGACTTTTTTAACACTTATGAGTTTTGAGGCGAAACGTATAATATCTTGATATTGAACGATTTACTAAAAAGAGCAAAAAGCTGCCAAATACTCGCATATTTTGCAACTTTGTTTTTCTCGGTCGTAAATTTTTAAGTTATTTGCAGGTTTAGTTAATCAATTTTTTACCCAACTCGCCTCTGAAAATTGCAAGTTTTCCGCTCTGTAAAAGCAAGAAACTAAAAACTGGCTTCAGATTGTAAGAACTTTAACGGGAACGATAACGGGAACGGGAACTTTAACTTTAACCTTAACTTTAACCTTAACCTTAACTTTAACGTTAACTGTCAACTAAAACAACTATGCATTATGCACTATGAACTATGAACTATTAAAGACTATGCACTATTAAAGACTATGAACTATATTAAGCTTGTCAACAATTTATGTTAATTCGTTCTGAGAGTATTAACTGCTGCAAAACCACTATTTATACAGTAGATGCAGAAGTTTCAGAACGTAGTTTTTGAGAGGGCTAAAAAGTTAAAAGTGCAATAAAAACTGTTAATTATCAGGCAAAATTCAACTAAAAGGCAACAAAATTCAACTTTTTTCGTTATCTTTGCAGCATCTTTTGAAAATATGTAGCGATTTGTTTTGTTGTCGGTTCATATTTTCCAACAGCATTCTAACTTGAGAATGTGAGTAAAGGACAAACATAACGAGAAAATGAATTTTAGAAAATCAATAAAGAAAATTGCTGTTGCTGCCTTGATGATGACTGCCGCTTCGCCCGTTGTAGCGCAAGACCTGATAGCACGTCAAGCACCAGTAGACAGAAAAGCAAAAGCTCTCGACACATTAGCACTGCACAACTTGCAGATGAAAGAGTCGTATGACATGCCAGCCAATGAACTTTATCAAGATTGGGACAACAAATATGCTCACAAAGCATCTGCACTGCCCGACAGTTTCAAGATAGATCTGCGCCACTACCACATGCCTACCCCAAGCAAGGTTATCACTTCAAACTTTGGCCCGCGCTGGGGAAGAATGCACAAAGGTCTTGACATTAAGGTGTATCTTGGCGACACCATCCGCGCAGCATTCGGCGGAAAAGTTCGTGTGGTTCGCTTCGAGCGCAACGGCTATGGCAACTATGTAGTTATACGCCACGACAACGGACTGGAAACTATTTACGGACACTTGTCGAAACACTTGGTTAAAGAAAATATGAACGTACGCGCAGGCGACCCTATTGGCCTTGGCGGAAGCACAGGCAGAAGCACTGGTACACACTTGCACTTCGAAACTCGTCTCTGTGGCGTAGCACTAAACCCAGCCCTATTCTTCGACTTCCGCGCACAAGACGTAACGGCAGATTCTTATATGTTCCGCCGCAGCACAGTCGACAGAGAGTCAGCACAGGCTACAAAGGCTCGCGGAAAGAACGATCATGGCGGATATAATCCAAGCGACGTTAATGGAGGTCGCGACATTGCGCAGAATGGCAGCAAGAAGAACAATGTTGCAGAAACATCATACAAAGCACCTGTACGCTTCCACAAAGTTGAAGCAGGAGAAACTCTCTACTCAATTGCTCGCAAACGCGGCGTAACTGTAGAGGAACTGTGCAAGGCAAACCACATAGGAAAGAATATGCGTGTGCGCACAGGTCAGCTGCTTAAGTATTAAGAATAAGATATCTCATACATCATCATTTATTCACATATCATCATTTTTATTATCAAAATAAAAGTAATAATAATAGTTATTTTTCATAGTATTCGCGCTGTGAAGCGTAAACAAAAAAACATTAAATATAACTTTCGAGCCGTTCTGGGAGTGATCCTCGAGCGGCTTTTTTATTAGTGCATAGTTCATAGTGCATAGTTCATAGTTGTTTTAGTTGACAGTTAAAGTTAAAGTTAACGTTAAGGTTAAAGTTAAAGTTAAGGTTAAAGTTAAAGTTAAGGTTAAAGTTATCGTTCCCGTTAATTCATTAATCATTATTCTTTCATCTTTAATCTTGAATAGTCACAGTGCATAGTTTTTCAGTTGACAAGTAAACAAGTAGACTCATCAACAATCTGCACATCATCGTTTAGATTAAGCTTCTCTGTCCACTCTTCGGCAACTTCATGCGCTCTGTCCTACTGTCTGCGTGCATATTCTTCTCTCTCTCGTTCCTCTTTAGGCGTGCGCTTAATATCTGAACGATTGAACTTGTCTTGTATGCTGTTGCGTTCTTCCATGAGTGCATCATAATCTTCTTTAGAGATATTCTCATCCTCTAAGGCATTGTCTATCTCCTGAATGCGCCCACGCATTGCGATAGCTTGCTTGCGTGTTATGGTCTCCGTCTTCTTTGGAGAAACATCCTGACCATCACGCATTTTTCCTTCCGAAATGTTTGGATTCTCAAATTCTTTTATTATCTTTGCAGCAGAATTAAGGTCATCTTTGGTGATTGCCTGCGAATTTGATTTCGCTGAGGACAACCAATGTTGACCTTTTTCTTTATCTGCCCATTGCAAGTTATCCTTCGCAAAGTCCGTTTTTTGTATTTATCTCACTTATAAGACGAACTGCATCTTTTCCATGTACACTCGCAATATCAGTAATATCATTTACTGAACCACTCTCACTTACATGGATTGCAACTG
>JAGAGD010000063.1 GCA_017627765.1 Prevotella sp.
CATGTCATATTAGAGTTTTGCTTGTCTTCTTTTCGCAACACTAAGGTAAGTGAAAATTCTGACATGGCAAAATCCTGGGCAACTTTTTGTTGCTCAGGCACTTATAAATAATGTTAAACTATAGTGTTGCGGAATTAAGGATTATACTATGAAGAGATTTTACTTATTTTTTTGCGCACTTACTCTGGCATTTAGCGTAAGTGCACAGGTGAAGATGCTTGCGCCTAAGCAGGCAAAGAAACAACAGTTGAAGGAGCAAATCCTAAAACACGACAAACGTGCCTTGATTGACTTCAGCAAGTTTGCCAAATCCACTTCAGAACCAACTCGCTTTGTTGGGCAGCACCATGTTGCGAAGATGAGAAAGGCAGAGGCGAAAGATGTGACTATAACAAACATTTATAGCGTTTACTATCCTGAGACTAATACAATATGGTATAGTCTGTCGCCTGACAGCTTTGCTCCATCGTTCTCCTTCTCTATCTATGTGCCTGAGGGCAAACGCGATGTAGAACTCGGCAAGACCTATACATTTGCCGACATGGAACACGACGACGATTATAACCCTAACACTTGGGATGACGAAGAACGGGAATCGCATGAGATTGTGGATGCTACGTTTACAAAGACGGTTGGCAGCGGCTACGACGTGCATATTGCAGCCACAGCAACCGATGTTGACGGCAACACTTTCACCATTCACTACGACGAGGAGCCTATGGAGGTGAAGGACGAAAAGATTAATATAACTCTCGTGAACGACCGTCCAGACAACCAGTACCTTGACGACGGCTCGTGGATGCTGCGTGCTGGCGGCGAGGATCAGGGCTACAGCATTCAGGTAAGCTTTTACAGCAACAACAACACATCGCCAGTTGGAACCTTCAAAGGTGAAGATATTGATTATTCAAACTCTGTAATTAACGTGTTTACTGACAAGGAAGATGAGTATGGAGACAAGATTATAGAATCGCTGAACGTGAAGTATGCCGACGTTACGGTGACAGAAGACGATGACGCTTTCTACATAAATGGCGAACTGCTGTGCGACAACGGATATATCTATGTTGTCAACGCTACGATGAGAAAGCCACAGGCAGAAAACCATGCAAACATAACCAGCACGAGTCTTGTTGTTGACGATTACTGGTTTAGCATGACAAATGAAGTTAAGCTCTCAGCCTCAGATGGCACACAAACCATTAACATCAGCATTTTCCCTAAAGAAAACAATGAAGGAATGGCAGGAACTTATACTATTGGGCAGAAAGGCACACGCGCTGCGGTTCGTCTTGGTGAACTTGAAGATGAGATAGATGCCTTCAGCGGTTCGTTTGTGGTAACCTATGACGAAGGAAACATAACGTTGAAGGGCAGCGTGCTTTGCTTCAACAATACCGAATACGCTTTAGACCTAAGCTATACTAAGCCTGTAAAGACTCGTGAGCAGTCGCTGGTGTTCAACAATCTGACTCTATACCATAACAATGCTTCTTTCGAGGCATTTGGTTTTAACGATGATTCCACTCAAGCCATTGACCTTGCCGTAGACTACGACGACGATATGTCTGGCGACTACACGGAGGAGAACGTAGCAACTGAATACTCGTTTGTTGCTACTGACATCAACGCAGAAACAGGTGCAGCAAAGCGTTTCCGCATCTTAGAAGCCAACTTCCACTGCGACTACAACGAGAATGACATGACAGCTAACATCACAGGCACACTGCTTTGTCAGAATGTTGACGACATTACCGACATTCCTGAGTTCACTATCAGCATGAAAGCCACAGTGCCTGCTCCGTTTGAGAAGGATGAAAATGAAGATTTCACACACAACTTCGCCACATACACAGTGGATACAGACTATGCTGAGTACGGCAATATCTCTGTCAATGCTAATGACGAAGAAGCAGCAATTGGTCTGGAGTTCTGGGTTGCAGAAGGAGAAACAACACTCTTGCCTGGCGTTTATCCTATCAGCGAAACAAACGAAGTCAACACAGTAAGTGCAAGCAAAGGCATGAATTCATCAGGCAGACTGACATTATCGCTGGCAGGTTTGATTAACGGCAGCCGTGAGTTTACAAATGTATGGTACATTGTTTCGGGCAATGTAACCATCGGTGAAGACGGTATAATTACCGTTGATGCTCTCAACTCTAACGGAAAGAAGGTTAATTGCAAGCTATTAGCAGATGTTAGCGGAATAGAAGACGTGAAAACCGATGCTGTCAAGGTTAGCAAGTATATTGAGAATGGACAAATTCTCATAAACCGTAACGGCAAAGTATATAATATACAGGGCATGCAGATGAAGTAATCTGAATTAGCATATCTTCAGTAAAGGTCTGGTCATTAGTCAATGGTCAGACCTTTTTCTTTATTAACCCCGTCATGATTAAGATGAAACATTATGAACATTGGAAGGTTAACCTCAGCCTACAACGTTATAATCGGCATGAGCTAAATTAACTAAACTCCCGTAAACTTCAGTTTCACTACCTTAATACCTCACAATCTTTAAGCTGAGCAGCCTTAAAACCACATAGCCTCACTATTTTGCGTAACAAAAGCTTGCCGAGAAGCATGACGTTTCTAAACGAACAGTGCGCAACTTATCAGCAGCGGCAAGCAGCATTGGCTTCTCTATAGTAAAAGTCTTGGAAAGCATATCGTTTCCTAAGAAAAGAAAAACGAAAAAGTGATTTCTGCTATTAACCGATGCAGACCAATGAATCAGAACAAATAATTTTACTTTTATAAAAACAGTAAAGCGAGTGAGCCTTTAGTTTCTTGCTCGTTACTCTATACAACAGAGCATCCCCAGATGGGCAGCCATTGCAGTCTGGGGATGTTTTTGTTTGTTTTTTATTGCGTTATTGTTGCCATATCATCTCTTCGTTAAGAAGCAAAACAATAACCAAAATTCTCCTTAATCCTTGTTCTAATGGAATGACTTTGAAACATAAACTAAAAGAGAGACTGAGAACCAACAAAATAAGTCTTAATCCTTGTTCTAATGGAATGACTTTGAAACCTCCAGACGGAGATTGCCCGCTGCCAACGTATGGGTCTTAATCCTTGTTCTAATGGAATGACTTTGAAACAGTCTATTTTAAAGCAATTATTTTGCCCATTTCCTACTTTTTTGCGGTAGCCTGACTTTACTAACTCGCTGAGAAACAGGGCGTTTTGTCATGCCACCATTGATTTTTCGCAAATATATATATTTTTTGTTGGCAAATTACGGGATTTGAATATAACTGAAATTGCAATACGCTCATTACCAGCTCATTATCTTTCAGAAAATTTTCGCAAATGTCTTTATCATTTCCTGCGTTTTGCCCTCTTGCGAAATTTGCTGCGTTTTATAGCCCTTTTTATGGCACAAAAATAGTGCTTTTTTCGCAAATCTACAAAGAAAAACAGCAAAAAGATAGTCTTTCGAAAAAAATAAGACACATAGGAAATAAGCAAAATGGCATAACTCGCTAATTATAAGCACTATAATTAAATTCCCGTTTTTCGCAAATGTTTTTAATATGCTAAAGAGTGAACTAAATTATTATTATCTCATCGACATACTCCTCAGTCACTTCGTGACAGCTCCCCTATCTTAGGGGAGCAATCTCTTTATTTGAGTATTTAATGTCACACAGATTTGTTTAACGGTAACGTTAACTTATAACTCATAACTCACACCCTTAATCATTATTCCTTCATCCATAATCATCCACGATGCAACGGCATCATGAAAAAACACTCCTCAGTCACTTCGTGACAGCTCCCCTAACTTAGGAGAGCAACCCAACTTTCAAACTGTAACTTTCAAAATCAGCCCGATTTTTTGACGAAAAAAGTAAAAAATCTTGACAAACGGAATTTTAATTCTAGAGAAAGATTTTCCGTTTGGCATGAGGCTGAATGCAAAAATGTGTTTAATTGTTAATCAATCGGCTTAAACTATGTCAACAAACATAAGGAACGAAAAAGTGAAAGGTGTCCTTTCGCGATGCGAAACGTGGCATATTGCAGTGCCAAAGGTGCCCTTTCACACTGCGAAAGATGCCCTTTGACTTTTTTA
>JAGAGD010000008.1 GCA_017627765.1 Prevotella sp.
AGGAATGAAAAAGTGAAAGGTGTCCTTTCGCGATGCGAAACGTGGCATATCGCAGTGCGATATGTGGCATATTGCAGTGTCAAACGTGCCCTTTCACACTGCGAAAGATGCCCTTTGACTTTTTTAACACTTATGAATCGTGAGGCGAAACCTATAATGTCTTGATATTGAACAATTTACTAAAAACAGCGAAAAACCGCAAAATACTTGCATATTTTGCAACTTTATTTTTCTCAGTCCAGAATTTTTAAGTTATTTGCGGGGTTAGTTAATCAATTTTTTACCCAACTCGGCTCTGAAAATTGCATGTTTTTCGCTCGACAAAGGCAAGAAACCGAAAACTGGTTTCAGATTGAAAGAACTTTAACTTTAACGGAAACATTAACTTTATCATTAATCTTTATTCTTTAATCATTAATCCAGAATAGTGCATAGTTAAAGTTAACGTTCCCGTTAAAGTTTCTTCCTTATTTTCGCGCCCAGCAGATAATGTCCGAGGAAGTTACTTGAACGTATTATTCTGCTTAGCAGAAGACATAGGGCTATGATAAGTATGGACAGCAATATCGTTACTGTCATTTCCAGAATAACCATGTCGTTGTGGAAAGCCCAACTGCGCAGCATCGGCATCTTTGGCAACAGGAAATAGTGCAGCACATAGATGTCGAGCGTATGCCTGCCTACAAGTCGCATCGTTTCTGCCAGCCAGTGTTCGCTGTCAAAATATAAGCGATAGTGGTGGAACAGCATGAACACAAGAAACAGTCCCATATAGCGTACAAGATACTCATAGTTGAGCATTATCATAAGCGACTTCTTGTCTAAGTGGTGATGCCATGCTATTATGCTGCAACCAACAAATCCCAGCAGCAGGATGGTCTTCGTTACATCGTGGCTGATAATGCGCTCAAAGCTGTTGAAGTATTTTCTGCACAGAATGCCCGCTGCGAAAAACTCGAAATAGCGCGACAGCTGGTCGAAGCATAACAGGGGATGGATGCCAAGTGTAGGGTCGCCTTGACGCACACCAATGCCGTAGGCAACAGCCCCGCCTATTGCAATCACTACAAGCGCAATGTCAGACACATATCCCTTACAGCGTTTGGTGGCATACATCGTAGTGTAGTATATCGTAAACATATAGAACAGCACGAGCGTAAACCAGTAGCCACCAGGACATTTCACAAAGAACGTGTCTAAAGGCTTACCATTGCAAGCACAGTTCAGCAGATAGAAAAAGAATACAGTCGGAATAATCTGCACAATGGCTTTCTTCTTCATCATCTTGCCATAGTGCTCGCTAGTCCATTCCACTGCCTTATAAGCAATGAAACCACTGATGAAGAAGAACATAGGCATACGGAAATGAACAAACAGCATTCCACAGATAGTGTGTACAAAGCTGATGTCATAGCAGTAGTACTCTACATGACAGTAGACCACGAGCAGCATTGTCAGTCCCCTTATCGCGTCTACATATCCTATTCGTTTATTATCCCTCATTTATATGTTTTTCTGATTAACGGTTGCAAAATTACTATACTTTAGCCAAACCTCCAAACCAAACCACTTTTTTCTATGTTATTAGTTAATTATGAGAACGTTAACCTTAACTTTAAAGTTAAGGTTATAATGAAAAAATAATATTTGAATTGATTGCTGTAATTGCTATTGTTAGTATTGTATTTGCCCTTTACATAATACGATAATATAGTGCGTATTGCCCCTTACCATTATGGCAACTCTGCTAACGTAGAATATTATAATATCTTTTATCTTTTGGATCTTTTGGAGTAAAAAAGAAAAAGTCCTGACACCAATAGGGTAGTGGTATCAGGACTTTTTCGTGTTTTATTGTTGATGGTATCTTTATTTAACTCTAACTTTGACAGAAGCCTTTCGAGCCTCATAGCTCATAGCTCATAACTCATATCAATCCCTGCTACCAATATTAGCCATATAGACACCAAGCATGATAAGCGCACATCCTATCCATGACATTGCAGTCATGTGCTCATCAAGAACTAAGGCACTGAATATTACAGTTGAGAATGGAACAAGGTAGATGTAGTTGTTTGATGTTACTGCTCCAAGCTTGTTTACAACAAATGTCCACATAAGGAAGCATCCGAATGAAGCTATAAGTGCAAGGAACAACAGGTTGAGCAATACCTTCATGTCAAGAAGATTCTCTAATGGGAACTGCCATGGATATATAATAAATAGTGGTAGGGCAGTAAGGAGTCCGTATACAAACATTTTTCTCGTTATGAAAACTGAGTCGTAACGATTGCCCATTTGTTTGAGGAAATAACCGTATACACCAAATGATATCATAGTCAATATTGCAAGCATATCACCTTTGGGATGCAACTCAACATGACCTTTTAATACAACTACGGCTACACCGAGGACAGCTATGGCTGAACCAACAAAGAGAATCTTGCGGATTGGAATGCCTTTATATGTCAGCAATACTAAGGCTGTAGTTACAATAGGGGAGATGCTGGCGATGAAACCTACATTGTTTACATAAGTATAGTTTACTGCCATATTCTCGGAAATAAAGTATAGCGAACCTCCTGTAATACCAAGCAGCACCATCATCAGCTCGTCTTTAAAAGAATCTGCCCATAGCTTGCGCGGACTGATAAAGAGAATGGCTACATAGGCAATGAATGCACGAAACACGAATATCTCTAACTCGCTCATTCCTGCTTGTATCAAAACCTTAGTACTTACAAGTGTACATCCCCATATTATGACGATAACCAATGCAACTAAATGCCAGATATTAAAAATACTCTTATTTCCGCTATTTCCCATTTTGATTATATTTTGTTTCTGTTTTTATTTCAAATTGCTTGCAAAATTACCTATTTTTTCTTGATTAACAAAATTTTGGAATAACAATTGCCTTTTTATTATATCACTTTCCTTAAAAATATTTCTACATGTATTTTCTTTTATCTCCTTATTATATATTTTGTTTTCTTATTTTATTACCTTATTATATATAATATATATTCAGTTCAAAATAGCCGCCCCAGTTCCCTGCCATATATCATGCAGCCTCTCTCTTTCAATCCTTATCCTTCATGCCGTGCATAATATCGTCTCCGTACTTGAAGCATCGCATGCGTC
>JAGAGD010000064.1 GCA_017627765.1 Prevotella sp.
ACTTCCTTGTTCTTTTTTCAGCTTAGTATATAGTCTGCGCCTGTTTGCAGAAACGTTTGATACTGTTGTCTGCATGAGATTTGCTATCTCTGAAGGACGGAAAGAGAGCCTGATAAGTATTGACAGGTCATATTCCTCCTGCCTTATGTTCGTGCCGTCAGGGTGAAGTGCTGAATAGAATGACGGGAGCAGCATCTCAATCCATTCCCTGAGTTCAGACCATTCCCTGCATGTCGGCATTGTCTTGGCATGACGTGCAATGCTCCTAAACTTCACCACTATATCTCCATTTGCCAGCATTACGTCTGTTTTCTGGCGGTTGGCTATATTGGGGGCAAGCTGCTCTTTATACTTGCTGATACGTTCCTGAAGTATTCTTATTTCCGACATAAGTTCTGCCTTTTCCTCCTTCATGCTGTCTTCGCTGTGCTTTATTTTCTCGTATGCCTCATTTGCATGTCTGTAGTCCTTTAGAGCGTTAAGATACTGGTTCTCTAACAAGAGGAGTCTATGGTGCTGGCGTTTCCTCTTCCATGTATAGAATAGAGTTCCACCTATTATAATGAATAGTGCCAGCATGAGGTATATCTGATATTTCTTGGCTTGGATTTCCCTCTTATGCGCCATGTCCTTGTAGGTGTCATATCGGTAGGCAGCCGACAGACGCTGCATGTCTTCGGTAACGAGGCGGGAATAGGATGTGTCGGAGAGCTGGTACTTCATGTCTGCATATTTTATTACCGAATCTTTCTGGTTAAGACGCTTAAATGCCTTCTCCAGACCTGCACACGCTGCCTGCCTCTCATATAGCGATGAAGAGCTGCTGTCGTCGTGATAGCTTCTCCTGAAGGCAAGTATTGCAGAGTCTGGCTCGTTGACGGACAGGAAATAATTGCCAAGACGGAAATAATGCGCTCCCCTGTCTGAAGGGTCCGACTCGTTGAAATAGCCTGACTTGTACCTGTATAGGCTTGTATAATACTGCAGCTGCGGAATCATGTTGCGCTCTGCCATCGCATCTATCATCACGCCAGCACATCCGCCTGCCGTCTCAGTAAGGTTGTGGCGCAGGTAGAAGGATATGCTGCTGTCGCACACGGCTTTTGCCTCGTCTGTCTTGTTCTGGAGAAGATAGATGTGTGACTTCATGAAATAGCAGTCTACAGCCCTTATGCTGTCATTGCCTTTTAGCGAATAGTAACTTGCCTCATCACAATGCCGCAAGGCCTCGTCTGCCATCAGCTGGTCTTCGCAGACGCTGGCTTTCTGGGAACATATCTTGCTCAGCAAAACAATGTCGCAATCCGTATCGGCTGTGTCGGCTAAGGCTGAGGCAGCATTAAGCATCTGCAAGGATTTTGTTGGATTGTTCATGTCGCGATACAGGGCAGCACGCAGATAGTATGCACGCATCTGCTCGTTGGGTGTCCCGTTGGCATCGTAGTAGTCGGTTACCTGCTGCATTATGCTGTCGGAGGGAAGAGGCTCATAGCACTGGTTGGATATGTCGGCAAGCAGCAGCAGTCTGCGCATC
>JAGAGD010000065.1 GCA_017627765.1 Prevotella sp.
AGGACACCTTTCACTTTTTCATTCCTTATGTTCGTTTACATAGTTTAAGCCGATTGATTAACAATTAAACGCTTTTTTACATTTCACCTCGTGCCAAGCGGAAAATCCTTCTCTAGAATAAAAATTCCGTTTGTCAAGATTTTTTACTTTTTTCGTCAAAAAAATCGGGCTGATTTTGGAAGTTTCAGTTTGTAAGTTGACAAGTTAATACATTAATCTTTATTCTTTCATCCTTGATCATCCACGATTAATGTCACACAGATGCCACAGATGTCTCATATTTTTTAACGTTAAAGTTAACGTTCCCGTTCTCAATCTTCAATTCCCCCTCTAAGTTAGAGGGGGCAAGGGGGCGTATGTTATCGTTAACGTTCCCGTTCCCGTTCCCGTTAACGTTAAAGTTAAAGTTAAGGTTCCCGTTAATCACTAATCCAGCACAGCAACAATGCTTGTTTTCTAAAAAACGGGGGTAGAATTTTGTAGTTTGCCCAAAATAACGTACCTTTGCAGAGATATAGTAATTCGTGCCGAAGAATGATGAAAACGTGGTATTACATTAGGTTCTCTAAGGTGCGGAAAGCATAAAACAAACACAGAAAATTGAAAACACATATATAACATGATAATTTTCTTCAAAACCAAACAGGAATCAATTATAGCAGTTGAGTCAAACCACACACTCAACGAGAATGAAGTAAGCGCACTGTCTTGGCTCTTTGGCAAAGCCCAGAAGCAGGAAAGTGAAAACATCAAAGGCTATTTCGTTGGTCCGCGCCGCGAGATGGTTACTCCTTGGAGTACGAATGCCGTAGAGATAACTCAGAACATGAATCTTGAAGGTTTCTCGCGCATAGAGGAGTATTTCCCAGTTTCGTCGAAAGACGCAGCCCACGACGAGATGCTGCAACGTATGTATGACGGTCTCGACCAGAACATTTTCACCATCGACCACCAACCAGAGCCAATCATCAACGTAGAAGACATTGAGTCGTTCAACGAGCAGGAAGGTCTGGCTCTCTCAAAGGAAGAGATTGACTATCTGCACGAGGTTGAGAAGCAGATGGGCAGGAAACTGACCGACTCAGAAGTGTTTGGTTTTGCTCAGATAAATTCAGAACACTGCCGCCACAAGATTTTTGGAGGCACATTCGTCATTGACGGAAAAGAAATGGAGTCGAGTCTTTTCCAGATGATTAAGAAGACCACAAACGAGAATCCCAACTCTATTCTCTCTGCCTACAAAGACAATGTTGCATTTGCACAAGGTCCTATGGTAGAGCAGTTTGCACCAGCCAACCAGTCAACAAGCGACTATTTCCGCGTGAAGGAGATAGAGAGCGTTATCTCACTGAAGGCAGAGACCCACAACTTCCCTACCACCGTTGAGCCTTTCAACGGAGCAGCGACAGGTACTGGCGGCGAGATTCGCGACCGCATGGGTGGCGGTACGGGTTCATGGCCTATAGCAGGAACAGCCGTTTACATGACAGCCTATCCCCGACTCGACAACAACACCCGCGACTGGGAACACATCCTGCCAGTAAGAGAATGGCTCTATCAGTCGCCTGAGCAGATTCTCATCAAGGCTTCAAACGGAGCAAGCGACTTCGGCAACAAGTTCGGACAGCCTCTAATCTGCGGTTCTGTTCTCACATTCGAGCATAGAGAAGACGAGTCCGACGATGCTACTAAATATGCCTACGACAAGGTAATCATGCTTGCAGGCGGTGTAGGCTACGGAACGAAGCGCGACTGCCTGAAGAAAGAGCCACAGACAGGCAACAAGATTGTAGTGGTAGGTGGCGACAACTATCGCATCGGACTTGGCGGCGGCTCTGTCAGTTCGGTAGACACAGGCCGCTACTCTAACGGTATTGAGCTCAATGCCATTCAGCGTGCCAACCCAGAGATGCAGAAGCGAGCATACAACCTTGTGCGTGCGCTCTGCGAAGAAGACATCAACCCAGTTGTGAGCATCCACGACCATGGCAGCGCAGGACACCTCAACTGTCTGTCAGAACTCGTTGAGGAATGTGGCGGACAGATAGACATGACTAAACTGCCTATAGGCGACAAGACACTGTCAGCCAAAGAGATAATAGCCAACGAAAGTCAGGAGCGCATGGGTCTGCTCATCGACGAAAAACATATAGACCACGTAAGAAAGATAGCCGAGCGCGAGCGTGCTCCGCTCTATGTAGTAGGCGAAACCACTGGCGACGCTCACTTCTCTTTCGTTCAAGGCGACGGCAAGAAGCCTTTCGACATGGATGTGGCACAGATGTTCGGACACTCTCCAAAGACCATCATGCGCGACAACACCGTAGAGCGCCACTATAAGAATGTGGAATATGCTGGTGCTGAATCGCTTGACGAATATCTCAGCCGCGTTCTCCAACTCGAAGCAGTGGCATGCAAAGACTGGCTGACCAACAAGGTTGACCGCTCTGTAACGGGTAAGATTGCCCGCCAGCAGTGTCAGGGCGAGATACAACTTCCGCTAAGCGACTGCGGCGTTGTAGCCTTAGACTATCGCGGCAAGAAAGGAATAGCCACAGCATTAGGCCATGCTCCACAGGCAGGTCTGGCTAATCCAGCAGCAGGCAGCGTGCTGTCAGTAGCCGAAGCACTAACCAACATTGTCTGGGCTCCGATGGAGTCAATAGAGAGCGTATCGCTTTCAGCCAACTGGATGTGGCCATGTCGCTCGCAGGAAGGCGAAGATGCACGACTCTATCAGGGCGTGAAGGCTCTGTCAGACTTCTGCTGCGACCTACACATCAACGTACCAACAGGAAAGGACTCACTGTCGCTTTCACAACAATATCCCAACGGCGAGAAGATTATTTCTCCAGGAACCGTAATAGTCAGTGCAGGTGCTGAGGTTGACGACATCAGAAAGGTTGTTTCGCCAGTACTTGTCAACGACAAGAACTCTTCAATCTATCACATCGACTTCTCATTCGACGAGCAGCATCTTGGCGGCAGCGCCTTTGCTCAATCGCTCGGCAGAGTGGGCGACGATGTTCCTACAGTGAAGAATGCAGAATACTTTGCCGACTGCTTCAATGCCATTCAGGAACTGATACACAAAGGCTGGATTATGGCAGGACACGACATTTCAGCAGGTGGCATGATTACTACACTTCTCGAAATGTGCTTTGCTAACAAAGAAGGCGGTATGCACATCAATCTGCACGACATCAACGGCAAAGACATCGTGAAACTCTTGTTTGCTGAGAATCCTGGAGTTATCATTCAGGTGAGCGACGAACACAAGCACGAACTTCGCAGTCTGTTCGAGGAACTGGGCATTGGCTATGCTAAGATAGGCTATCCAACACCAAAAGACCGCACCATCAGCATCGAAAAAGACGATTTCAAACATGTGTTCGACATCGACGCTCTGCGCGACACATGGTATAAGACATCTTATCTGCTCGACAAGAAACAGAGCATGAACGGCTGTGCCGACGCTCGTTTTGCCAACTACAAGAAGCAGCCTTTAGAGATAAAACTGAACAAGGACTTCACTGGAATGCTCAGCCAATACAAGTTGTCTGCCGACAGATGGAAGAACGACTCTAAAGGAAAGGGCAAAGGCGAGAGAGTGCGCGCTGCAATAATCCGCGAGAAAGGAACAAACGGCGAGCGCGAAATGGCTTACTCGCTCTATCTTGCAGGCTTCGACGTGAAGGATGTTACCATGACCGACCTTATCAGTGGCAGAGAAACTCTCGACGACATCAATATGATTGTATTCTGCGGAGGATTCTCCAACTCTGACGTACTCGGCTCTGCAAAGGGATGGGCAGGTGCATTCCTCTACAATCCAAAGGCAAAGGAAACCCTTGAACGCTTCTATAAACGACCAGACACTCTGTCGCTCGGCATCTGCAACGGTTGCCAGCTGATGGTGGAACTCGGACTTGTCGGCAGCCGCAACGACTCATTCATGGATCAGAACGAGTCTGTACGCATGCTGCACAACGACTCTCGCAAGTTTGAGAGTGGTTTCCTGACCGTAGAAATACCACAAAACGACAGCGTTATGTTTGGTTCGCTTAGCGGAAACAAACTCGGAATATGGATTGCTCATGGCGAAGGAAAGTTCCAGTTGAGCAAGAATGAATCAGAATACAACGTAATTGCTAAATACAACTATGCAGAATATCCAGGCAACCCTAATGGTTCCGACTATAGCGTTGCAGGAATATGCTCTGCTGACGGCCGCCACCTGGCAATGATGCCACACTTAGAGCGTGCCATATTCCCTTGGCAATGTGCATGGTATCCTGCTGAACGCAGAAACGACGAAGTGACGGCATGGATTGAGGCATTCGTAAATGCACGCAAGTGGATTGAGAATTTTTCAAAGAAGTAATCTTCGATAAGGGCAGAAGTCAATGCTGGCAACAAGTCGCAGACTTGAGTCGCAGTAATGAAGAACAATTAAAATGAGATAAAGAAAAGAATATGTGGGAAGCATTTAAGACCTTCTTCAAGATTGGGGCATTCACCATCGGAGGTGGATATGCCATGATACCGATTATAGAAAGCGAGGTTGTGGACAAACATAAGTGGATAAACCGAGAAGAGTTTCTCGACCTTATCGCTGTGGCACAGAGTTGTCCTGGTGTGTTCGCCGTAAACATAAGTATTTTCATAGGTTATAAACTGTGGCGCACAAAGGGTGCTCTCGTAACCACATTAGGCACATCGCTTCCTTCTTTTCTTATCATACTGCTCATTGCTATGTGCTTCCGCCAGTTTCAGGACAACGAGATAGTGGCTTCTATATTTCGCGGAATACGCCCTGCTGTGGTTGCTCTCATTGCCGTTCCTACATTCAATCTTGCAAAGTCTGCAAAGATAACGCTTGCCACCTGTTGGATTCCTATAGTGGGAGCTCTGCTCATTGCAGGTCTTGGAGTCAATCCAATATACATCATCTTGCTTGCAGGCATTGGCGGATATGTTTACGGACAATTCGTTCAGCCTACGGAATGATTGTTGGATTAAGGATTAAAGATTAAGGATTAATGTAATGCGTAGGGCATGGCTGTGCAGGATTAAGGATTAAAGATTAACGTCTTAAAAGAAAAAAGGACTTAGGAAATGATATTTTTAGAGTTGTTCATCACATTTTTCACTATCGGGCTGTTCGGCTTTGGCGGCGGCTATGGCATGCTGTCGCTCATTCAAGGACAGGTGGTAACAAAATATGGGTGGATGACTATGGGCGAATTTACCGACATTGTGGCTATATCGCAGATGACTCCAGGACCTATCGGCATCAACTCTGCCACTTACTGCGGCTACACAGCTATCCACAATGCAGGCATGGGAGAGACAATGGCTATACTGGGCAGTTTCACAGCCACGTTTGCACTCGTGCTTCCTTCGCTCATTCTCATGATAATCATCTGCAAAGTGCTGATGAAATACATGAAGACTAATATTGTGCACAACATCTTCTTAGGCTTACGCCCTGCCGTTGTAGGCCTGCTTCTTGCTGCAACTATTTTGCTGATGAACCGCGAAAACTTTTCAACGCCAAGCGAAAACAAATGGCAATTCTGGATTAGCGTACTCATCTTTGTCGCTACTTTCGTAGGCACAAAGGTGTTCAGAATCAACCCTATCCAACTGATTGTCTATGCTGGCTTTGCTGGTCTGGTTCTCCTATATTAGCCAATGCAGGATATTAGAAATCAGAAAATATAAGTATATCAACAAAAAACTAAAAAACATGAAAAAACTATTTGCAGGTTTCATCATGATGATAGCGGCAACTTGCGCTATGGCACAAGATAAAGTGCCTAACGTGTTGCGCTACTACATGAAGGACAAAACAATTTACGAAGTGAAGATTGCCGACCTCGACCGACTGCAGAAAGTGGGAAGTCTGGGATGGAACAATATCTTCAACAATGGCGAACCTAACCGAGCAATCTTGTTTTCTGACGTAGACAGCATTATTTTTGTCTACGACAGCACTATTCCTGATATCGTCATCCCTACCGACGAGAACGTAAACAAGAACACAAACCCTCGTGCTCAGTTGCTCGAATATCCTCACCTGTCGGAAGACAACATGAATATCTTGTCTATTCACAGCACAGAAGACTATGGAATAACTTACTCACTGGAGTGGGACTGCAACAAGCGTGCGCAGCGATGGACTTGCTATCAGTTGCATAGCGGCAACGACATGAAGAATGTTTCGCGCACCGATGCTTGGGCTGCCGACCCTAACATTCCTGCACAATACCAGTCTACACAAGCCGACTACAAAGGTTCTGGATTCTCAAGAGGGCATCTGTGTCCGTCAGGCGACAGACTTTGCTCAATAGAACAAAACAAGCAGACGTTCTATTACAGCAATATGCAACCGCAATATATGAATCACAACAACGGACTATGGGCAAGAATGGAAGACAAGGTGCGTGCTTGGAGCAACGACTCGTTCAGAGACACTCTCTTCATCGTTAAGGCAGCTACAATCAATGAAGACCAACTGCTTGGATATACAGAGTCAGGACTGCCTATACCTAAGTACTTCTACATGGCTATACTTTGCAAAAAAGATAATCAATTCAAGGCTTTGGCTTTCTGGACCGAACACACCAACGAAAAAATAACTAAGCCAAACCTTGCAGACTATGCCATATCAGTAAAAGAACTGGAAGAACGAACAGGCATAGACTTCTTCTGCAACCTGCCCGATGACATTGAACAAGAGGTCGAGAAAGCTGTAAACGTGAGCGATTGGGGATTATGACAACGGTATAATCCACAGAAATCGGTTTCGCTTACTTTCTATTACATGAGCTTAAAGCACCCGATATAAACTCCTGTAGGTTCTTTGCTTGCAGGAGTTTTTCTATTGTAATGTGCATTCTGTATCGCCAATAGTGTCGAGGATTGGCTGGTATATTTATCCGCTCCGATGCAGCATCGTCTTTCCTCAGGCTGTTATCGGTTGCCAACCAGTCTTGAAGTGAAAGAATAGTCAGCATTGAAGGCGAACAAAGTTGCCGCATAATAATCTCTCGCGCCACATCAGCAGAAAGAGGATGTTGAGGTTCTCCATCGTGATGTAAAACATTATTATAGTATGACTTTGCTCGGTTGTAGTCCTCATCCCACCACATTCGTAACGTAGGCATATCGTGAGTAGAGAGCGTAGCAACAGAAAGATATGGATAATTAGCAGCGTCAGCAAACTGTCTTCCCATCTGCTTAGGCATAGACTCAACTTCAAGACTGAGAATCTTCAAGTCATTCATTACCGAAGGTACACAGTCTGGCACCATTCCCAAGTCCTCTGCACAAGCCAGCATACGAGTAGCGTTTATCAGGTAAGGAAGTTTCCGCATTGCCTCACTACGCCAAAGTTCTAAGTTTCGGCTATAGTAATAATCATCATAGAGCCTGTTGAAAACTGTCTTTTCCTTGTCGTCAAGATGAATGAAATAGTCAGTTCGCTGCACAGCGATACGCGGATGGTATGTGCCTCGTCTGCGATGGTCTTCAAGAAACAGTTTATCAGAAATGTCGCTACATCCGTAACGTCTAATCTCTTCTACTGAAAGCGGCAGCGAAGGAGCAAACTGTCCATAGAGTCCGCTTGTCTCAGGTTTCGGAATTTCCCATATCCTGAAAAAGCCGAGAACATGGTCTATCCTGTAAGCATCGAAGAAACGGCTCATGTGCTGCAATCTTTTCTGCCACCAGCGACAACTGTCCTTCAGCATATTATCCCAGTTATAGGTTGGAAATCCCCAGTTCTGTCCGTCTGCGGCAAAGTCGTCGGGAGGCGCACCTGCCTGCATTTCAAGATTGAAAAGTTCTGGATTCTGCTCAGCATCGCATCCTTCAGGATTCACTCCTATGGGAATATCGCCTTTCAGCACAACGCCCTTGACGCGTGCATAGTTGTGAACATCCTGCATTTGCTGGTCTAACAAATATTGCACAAAGCAGTAGAAAGTTTTTGAGTACTTACCCTTGTCGCGACGACAACAGAACTCTGCGTATGGCTCCAGCCACTCTTTCGTTTCTTCAAAGAACTTCCTATATCCCATCCTGCGCATCATCTTCCTGCCTTCTTGCCTGAAAACAATGTGCAGATAACGAGTCTTGGCATCGTTAACCTTTTCATAATCTACGCTTTCGAGTGCATTTAGATTGAGTCGGAGTTTTTCCATACGTGCTGCCTCCTTAACATCTGCAATGCGAGGAATCTGCCTTAAATCGACATACTGAGGATGAAGTGCAAAGACAGAGATACCATTATACGGATAGGAATCTACCCACGAATGTGTCAGCGTGGTATCATTGACTGGCAGAATCTGCAACACTCGTTGCCCTGTTTTGGCAATCCAGTCGATCATCATGCGCAAATCGCCAAAGTCGCCTATTCCGAAACTGCCTTTGCTACGCAACGAGAAAACGGGAATTAGCGTACCTGCGAAATGAGGTTTTGCCCTTTCATAATGTACGCTTCCTAAATCAATGACTGCCAGTTCGCCTGCTTTCGGCAGGTCTTGCAAGCTCATCCTGCGATTGTTACCACTCTCCCACTCCAGCGAATTGCCAAGTACAATAAACTTAAACTCTGCATCCCCTTCAAACGCTTCAGCCTCAACATCTGCAATCCAGACATTGGGTTGTTGCTCTTTCATCATCACTGCATCTTCGGGCTGCCACAAGCCCAACTCTGAAGAACTGCCAAGAAGGGCAAGATGCTCATCCTCGCCAAGTTGTGGAGCAGCTACCTTCAGTCTGACTAAACGTGAGGAATTATTTGAAACAACAGGATAATCGGAATGACGAGCAAGACACTCAGTAAAAGCAGAACTATAGAAATAAGTTTCTTTGGGGGTATCAATCCATCGATCGGAAACAATCACTTTTTCTATTTCATTCTCAAGCAGAGTCAGACGATGCAGCTGCATCTGCCATTCTCGCCTTACTTCCTCGCCATTGCGCCAAACACTATAAAAATAGTCAATGGTTCTATATTTAAAATCGCATTGCCAACTACCTTCGTCGCTCAATGTTAAACATTCAGAATCGGTAAAGACAGCACATTTCCACAGCTTGCCATCTGACGTTTCCATATCAACCGATTTCACTTTTTCTGCCTCGTTTCCATTGCAATCAATGAAACAGAGGTGTAACTGTTCACCAAAGTCAGTATGATACTCAATTCTGAATGTTATCTGCATAACCTGTTCCCTCCTTTTTCAGTTATTTATTTTTCTACTAAAAGACAATTCAAGCAAGCGCAAAGAAAGTTTACTTTCAATTTGCCGAGTTCAGATAATCTTATACAAAGATAAGTTTTTTTTGTTAATCAGCAACACAATTACATTGATTTTAGTTGAAAACAAAATGTTGATAACAAAAAAAGGCACAGAGATAAAGAATCTCTATGCCTAAGTATTCTGCAATTAAGACATTAAGAAACAGTGAGAATATTCCACTATTTCACTGCAATTTTCTTTCCATTGCTTATGTATATGCCCGCAGGCAGTTTGCCAGCAGACTGGCTTGAAGCTGCAACAAGCCTGCCACTAAGGTCGTAGATTGGCGAGAAGTCAGAGACTCCGCTAAACGGCTGAGAAGAAACTGACCGATATTCAGTTATGCCCGTCTCTATATCTGTTGCAAACCATAGCGAAGAAAACTCAACTCCCTTAGGCATAGTGCCAACGAGAGTGCGCTGGTGCAACTGCGGTTCAAGTTTCCAGAGTTTTGTTTCGCCCTGCCATGTACCGTCGTCTTTACCACGCATGACACAAAGCAGATAGGCAATATATGGCTCTTCAGGGTCGAAGACAAGAGCATACTGCGTATCTTTCTTTATCATGTAATCATAAGATGGCGTCATCATGCTATATATAGTAACTCCATTGGTCTGGTCAATGTGCCACATTCCGCCCATTGTTCCAACGGAGAAAAGAGCAGAAATCAGGATAATTGTTTTTCTAATCATTTCACAATAACTTTCTTTCCGTTCTTAATATATAGTCCTGACTTTGCATTTTGCGCAGAGATGCAACGGCCCTGCAAGTCGAAAACAGCTTTGTCGGAATTATTGTTGTCGTCTGCAACACTCTGAATATCAGCAGTAGAAAGTGTAGTAATCCACAAAGCACCAAATTCTTCGTCGTGTTGGAACTCGCCAATCTCTTTTACTTCGCCAGTGGCAACATCTACAGAAACAAGCAGCGAGCGCAAATCGTCATTAGGAATCAGCGTAATGTAGAAGCAGTTAGCCTCATCGTCGTAGGTCATGGCATAGCGAGTCTCACTGTAGTGTCCCTCACCAATCCAGTATTTCATGCCAAGTCTTAAGAAAACCGTAGGTTCGCCTGTGGTCTTGTCAACCTTCCAGATGCGTGAAAGAGGGTCCATTGCGTAAACCTCATTATCGGGACCGATGCATACCGCCATCATTTCGCGCTTAATCTGGTCGCCTTCACGCAAGATAGTAACTTCCTTCGTGTCGGCATCGGCATAGCCAAAGCGGCTGTAAGTGTGGATACCGTTAGGCCATTCCTCATCAAAATAAGCCCAAAGACGGTTCTCAGACTCATCGTAAGCCATGTCGCCAACCTTGAAATCGCTTTCTATTACTTCGGCTTCGCCTATGCGCTGCCATGTATTCATGTCAAACTTATGATATAAATACTGCCTGTCGGAGTTTCGGTTGACAAAATGGAACTGACCATTGACTATGGTTCCGCCATTGTCGGCTTTAATCTCTGGATTGATTACCACAGGTAAAACTTGGAAATCATCTGAAGTAAGCGGAATGGCATAGATTCCTACAGGCACTGAGCCATTGCTGTTAACAAGGTTGCCGCAGATTACTTTCACATCGGTCTGGGCAAAGGCTGCTAAAGAAAAGAATGCAGCCAGAAACAGAGTAATTCTTTTTCTCATAATAATATAGTCTTTATAGTTAGTCATTTTTGTTTTTCCCGCCCTATGCGAGAATATATTATATGGCTGGAAACGGCAGATAACTCTTAGTGTGTATTACAATAAAAAGCGTACAAGAGCAGAGTTATTGCCTACTGGCAGTTCTGTTTTGCACGCTTTTCATTCATTTTCAAGAACAGAAACGAATCATATCTTTATTTCTTGACATATTTCTTTCCATCAATAATGTAGATTCCAGCAGGAAGTGCTGACAAAGACTGGGCATCGGATGTTGGCAAAACACGACGGCCTGTAATGTCATAGACTGCACCTTTCACAGTTTCACCTGTAAGCGAAATTATGCTCATAGGTCCTTCTTCCACATCATACTCAACGATATTGTCGTAGTTCACATAGCCGTTATTAAGCTTAAAGTTATACCATCCGTCAGCATCCGCATACTTTTGCTTTGAACCTGTAGGCACGTATAGTTTGCTTTTTGCAAATAGAATGCCGTCGAGACCGTTCTTGCCTACAGCAGGAGGCTCTGAGGCTGCGACGCGAATTTCTGAAAGTTCTTCACATTTATACAGGGCAGACCTGCCGAGTTCTTTTACTGTTGACGGCAACTGGAGTTTCTTTACATGTGCTGATGCCATAGAGAAACTGCCTATTGTTATAACGCCATTAGCCACTTCAATCTCTTTCTGAGCATTTGGCAGGATGCTTGCAATGATTTTCTTCTCCTTGTCGGCATATATAAAGTTATCATCAACTGTATAGTTCTGGCTGCCACTCTCAGGAATAATCAAGTCTTTAAGTCTTGACATATTGTTTATTGCGCCGCAACCTATTGAAGTAGCTGATGCGGGCAACGTCAGTTTACGAAGTGAGCTGCAACCATAGAAAGCACGCTCTGGCAGTTCGTTGTCGACAGTAGTGAGTTCGTTTTTGCCGTCAATGATGTATGGCAGTCCTCCGCTCACAATGTTAACGTCTGTCATGTCGAGTTCTCTCAGCAAGCCTTCAGTACGCTTCATCTTCTCATCTACACCAGCAAGGATGCGCAATGTTCTCATGTCAGTACTGTTTATATTCCCCGACAGGTTCAATTTTTCAATAGAGGTTAAAGCATTTTCTGGAAGAAGAGACTCTAATGTGCCGGCTTCCTCAACACTGATTGTTACTTCGAGCAAATCTTTGTTCATAGCCTCAAGCCCAACAATCATATCTTGATAACCAGAGAAGCTATAACCTG
This sequence comes from Prevotella sp., assembly GCA_017627765.1. GTDB lineage: Bacteria > Bacteroidota > Bacteroidia > Bacteroidales > Bacteroidaceae > Prevotella. The sequence continues at coordinate 12,197 of JAGAGD010000065.1, forward strand.
GCATTTGTAGAGTTGCTACATCATACCAACCGTCGTCAGCACCACTCCATCCCCAGTTGACATAAACCTTGCCATCAGAGCGATAGCCATGAAGAACAAAGGCATGGCCAGCATATTCATCCATGTCGGCACCACTATAAACAACAGGACCACGCGTGCTAATCTCCTTATAAATACGATTCATCCATGCTGGCTCAGAGAATTCATTGCGATAGATGCACTCTGCATTCTCAAAACCCAAATAGCGTTTCAAGCCTTCTGCAGCATCCTTAAGATATGTTCCGCTTCCACCTTCCTTTTCGCCGCCATACATCATACTGGCAGCAACTCCACAGTCACGCATAAGCAGAGCGACAGCATTGCCTTGTACCTCAGTATATTGCCCTGGCCTATATTCTTCGAGCATATTGTCCCAGTCGTAATAATCTTCACCAAATGTGGCAGTTACTGTTACGTTGTGATGCATCGATGTATTTATCTTGAGCGTTCTCTCACCTATGCCATGAACAGGCGTCTTATAATAATTGAGGACCTGAGCCATTGCAGTAGCCACACAACCAGTATATATTCCTTCTGGCAGATAGTTATTATATGGCTCAAGCTGATCCCACTTTGTTGTCATTAGAGGCTGTACTTCCGCAGGATAGAGCTGGGTATCGGGAGGTGTCACTCGCAATGGTCTACCAGATCTGACAGCCTCTCCTAATACTTTGTTGGCTGTTCGCAGCCACCATTCGAAACTCTCATTGCTTCCTGCAGAATAAGGTGTAGTTGAAATGCCTATCACTTCTGGCATGGTGTCGTCAACAGGTACGACTGCATAGGCTCCGTCTGCATAGCCGAAAAGCACAAGATTGTCGCGACTCTCAACAACCTTCATTGGTTGAGAGGCACCTTTACGAGGGGCAAAAGCCTTGCCTGCAACAGAAATGGCAGAACGCGCAGCCTGCTCCATTTGCTTCATTGTTCGTGGCTTGGCTGTCGCATTTGCAACAATCATCACAGCAACCATTACCATGAATGCTGTTTTTGCATTCAGACCGACGGACGATAGTTTGTAAAGATTTAAACGTTTCATTTTTTCAGTTTTTTAAATAAACATGTTTTTAACTTAGACTCGAAATGCATAAATATGCAAGACGTTTTTAACTAACTGATAATTATATTACTTTTAATTTAAGAATTTCTCCAAAATCACGTTTCATTTGCAAAAAAGTTTACAAATATATAATTATTTTCATACAATCAGACATTTTCAGCGAAACAACAAGTCTGTTTTATTCTTTTTTAAGACTATAGCAAACTTAATATTAGCTGACTACAGGGTTTCAAGACAAAAATACCATAAAAAAAATGCGTTGCTACTCTCAACGAGCGACAACGCATTATGTTTGTGTTTTTAAACAAAATCAATTTTGCTTGAAAATAAGCAGAAACTTCACAGTCTCCAATGCTAATAACAAATGTAGTAGCTCTTACTTTCTCAGCAAAAAATTTAACTAAAACTTAAATCTATTACTACTAACCTAAACAATCTATTAACCTTTTTGACAATGCAAAGGTAGGTGGTTATATTTTTTTATGCAAGAAATCACACAAGAAGAATTGAATTTTTATACAATTCTTGATTTACATCAACCACAAAATAACATAAAGTGCGACTATTTAACAGTAACAAGTGTATAAAAATACTATTTTACTCCCCATTTATGAGGATTAAAATCAACAAAACAGCACAAATATCAGCATTTAAGACAACAAACATCACCATAACGCACCATGACGCACCAAAAAACATATAATTATGCATTTTTGCGAATTTGTGGCTAAAAAATTAACCAAAAGTGACTGCTTTGAAACAAAATTCAGACAGGAAGCGCACATTTATTGAACTTCCTGCCATGAATAAAGTAAAGAAAAAAACAGTAAAGAACAGAGATTACCCACTTACTGTCCTTAACTTGAAAACAAGAAACGGCAGCAAAGACAAAGAAGTGCATCTATGATAAAAAAAGCAGGGGATAGACAAGTTTCTATCCCCTGCTTTTCTAATAATATGATTTATAAGAACTAGGGCTTATTACTTTACCATAACTTTAACCACAGTGCCATCGCTCAGACGTAGGATATTAACACCCTTAACTGGCTCGTCAACTACCTTACCATCGAGGGTCATGCGCACAACTACGTTCTTGCCGTTAATTGTATTTACACCTTCGCTGATGCCAAGCACAGATGCAACCTTGTATTGCAGTTCGAAAGCCAGACTCTCTTTGTCGCCTTTGAGGAAGCGACCTGCTGGAACTTTAACTACATATACACCGTCTTCTGTGATTTCTTTGCCGAGTTCAATCTTAACTTCGTTTGGATTAAGACCGTCAGCAGCAACTACAGTGGCAGTTGTTACAATCTCACCAGTGTTCTTATTGTAAACATTGATATCGCCAGCACTTTCATTAGAAGTAACTGCCTCTTCTGTCTCAAATGTGATTACAATGTCTTTCAGGCTGCCTACTGTGCTCTTATCCATAGGATTAGCCGTTACATTTTCGGTTTCCTCTTGAGGTTCTTTCTTTTCAGGACCATTGATTACAATAGTAATCTCTTCGTTTCCTAAGTTTTTGTCGGTTACTACGATGTTAGCAGGAACAACAAGATAGTACTTTGTTTCTTCCTTTGGCTGGAACATCATCAGACCTTCGCCATACTCGTCGAGTGAGAATATGCTCAGAGTCTTCTTGTCGCTGCTCAGGCTTGCTGACCAGTTGCCAAATTCCGGTTCGATTACTGTTCCGTTAACCTCACCCTCATAGAGTTTAACAGCATTTACAACGTCTTGATTGCCGATATTGACAGCATCGCTAAATGTCAAGTCGAATGTAACATAAGTCTTACCTTCATCGTTGAGATTAAATTCACCTTCATTCTCTGGAGTTGAACCAACAAACTCAAGTGTTCCGTACTTAGCCTTCTCAGAGCCGTAGAATGTCAGCACGATTTCCTCATTAAGGTCGCCTGCGGCATTAGCAATAACACCAGCAGGAACGGTCAGAACGTATGTTGCATTCTCATCAACAGGGAAGCTTGCGGTATAACCATCCATGTCAGAACCCCATACCTGTGCATCAGTAGCATTAGCACCGATTGTGAGATGCCATTCTTCTACATCGTCAACATTAGCACCGTCTTTTGTGAAGGTTACAGCAGGTGCATTTTCCTTGATAACTACATTCTCACCAAATGTAAGAGTGAAGTTGGCAGAAGAATAACCATAGAAAGAATTGAGTACATCTTGGTCGGCAGGATTAGAACTTACCATCTCGAATACGCCTGGTTCGTGCTGTTCAGAGCCGTTGATGCTTATGGTTATCTCTTCGTTATACCATCCGTTAGCATTCTTTACAATCATTGAAGGAACAACAAGATAGTACTTTGTGTTTGCCTTAGGAGTGAATGTCATTACACCTTCGCCATATTCATCGAGTGAGAAAATGTGAAGAGTGTTATTGTTGCTGATGTTAGCAGACCAGCCACCATCCCACTCTGGAGCGACTTCATTGCCACCAACTTCACCTTCGTACAGTTTGATGTCCTTAACCCAACGGCTTTCTAAAGTTACGTTGCTGTCAAAAGTGAGGTCGAACTGAGCATAAACCTGTTCGCCCCATGCCTTCTGGAACACTCCATCGTCAGCTGGGTCGGAACTGATAAGATTGACTACATGGCCTGAAGCAGCATCAGAACCGTAGAATGTCAGCACGATTTCCTCGTTAAGGTCGCCCGCAGCATTAGCAATAACACCAGCAGGAACAGTCAGAACGTATGTAGCATTCTCGTCAACAGGGAAGCTTGCGGTATAACCATCCATGTCAGAGCCCCATACCTGTGCATCGGTTGCATTGCTGCCTATTGTCAGATGCCATTCCTCAACATCGTCAACATTAGCACCATCTTTTGTGAATGTTATTGCAGGTGCATTGCTCTTGATTATAACATTCTCACCAAATGTAAGAGTGAAGCTGGCTGTTGAATAACCCCACATTGACTGCAACACTCCCTCATTGGCAGGATTTGAGCTAACCATTTCGAACACTCCAGGACCAGTCTGACCCTCAACGGTATAGTTGAACTGCATGGCAGGAACGTAGTCGTAGGTCTCGCCCATGTCGTAGAGATAGTTGTCGGCAACATACAGAACGTAGTCGCCGGCCTCAGTGATTTCATCATCGAGTTCAAACTCTACGGTATTGTCGTAGAATGTAGTGAGTGTTCCTGTCAGTTCTGTGTCTGAGCCAACTTTTTTTACATATATTCCATTGCCTTCATCGAGTGATTCCTCGTTGATAGCATAGCCCTCAGGGAAAGTCATTGTAAACGACTTCAAGCTTTCAACAGTACCTTCTTCAGGAACAATAGTAGCAACATTAGCAACCGCCTGCTTATTGTATACCAGAACAATCTCGTCGTTAAGTTCACCAGCAGCGTTCTTTACCATGCCAGCAGGAATCACAAGAGTGTATTCTTTCTCGCTGTCATAATAGAAAGTACATGTAAATCCATCATAGTCTGCACCGAAAACCATCAGTTGGCTTGCGTCAGCACTGGTTGCTTTCCAAACGTCGTCTGGACTAACAAGTGAGCCATTAACGTCGCCTTCATATAGTTTTATGTCTGGCTCGTTATTGACTATGCTTACATTCTGATCGAAATTGAGAGTAAATGACATATTAGCATAGCTTCCCCATGCAATAGAAAGGCCTTTACCGATTTGCGGATCGGTAGAAGTCACTACTGGCTTGCTTGCCATTGCACTCTGAAATCCAGTCAGGAACAATACCATCAGTAGTGCTAAGTTTAAAAATTGTTTTCTCATAGCTTTCGTTTTTAATTCTTTTATTTCATAACTTTCTTAACAGTTCCATCGGTCATGCGGACAATGTTAATGCCTCTCTGAGCCTCGCCGATTTGCTGTCCGCCAATGTTGTAACGCGCAGCAACCTTAGCCTGACTGCCTTGCTGAATATCTGCCTGTTCAATAGCATCTGGTGTATGTGTACCAGCACCCGACCATACAAAGATGAGATGGTCGTTAAGTTCACCTTCTGCATTCTTCACAGTTCCTTCAGGAACAGTAAGATAGTAATCTTTTTCTGCTTCAGTCTCGAAGTAAGTCATGAAGCCATCTTCGTCATTAGCAAAAACTGTGAGGGTGTTGCCAGCCTCAATCATAGCTTTCCATTCTCCACCAAAATTATAGCCAGCATAGATTGGAGAGTTTACGCGAATTGCACAAGCAGGATTAGCCTGAACGAGTTCGATTGGTTCAGCAAACTGAATCTGGAATGATGCATACTGATACTTATCGAGGTCCTTATCCATACTTGGACTAACTGCGATAGGACGGATTGTACCCTTTTCCATTTCGATGATATCGCTCAGCGAGAAGTAAGTGTCCCATGAATCCCATGAGCCTTCACGCTGTTCGAGATAACTTGCCTTTGAGCCTTTAGGTATATAGAGTTTTGCACCACTGCAGGTGAAAACTTCTTCGCCTTCATAAGCCTGTACCAGTCCTGGAGCAATAGAACCCTTGCAGGTTACTTTCTCTATATTGTTGCTATATGCAAATGCACGAACATCAAGGGCAAGGAGACCAGAAGAAAGAACAACTTCTTTCAGATTTGGACACATAGCAAATGTAGCCTCATACATCTGGAAACAGTTTTCTGGCCATTCCACTTTCTCAATCTGTGAACCTGCAAATGAAAATTCGTCGATATAAGAAAGACTCTGAGGCAGGTTTATGTTCTTCAGTTTAGATTCTTGGAATGCTCCATAGTCAATTCCTACAATTCCTTCAGGAAGGGTAACGTCGGTTACTTCGCTTCCCCAGAAAGAACCTTCATATATGCCGAGACATCCGTCAAGAACATTGACAGCAGCAGTGCCTTTCATAGGAACCATCATCAGCAAAGTGTGATTCTTGTTATAAAGCACTCCGTCTACAATATCGAAGTTAGGATTTTCTCCAGCAAGGGCAATAGCCTCAATCTGAGTAGAAGCAAAGGCACTGCCGCCAAGTGTTTCGAGCGATGCAGGGAGAGTAATTGTTCCTTCGAGAGGCATCTTGAAGAATGCTTCCTGGCCAATCTCCTTCAGAGTTGAAGGAAAATCAACATGTTTCAGTACTTTGTTGCGTTTCTCATTGTTGTTGAACGCTCCAGGACCAATTACTTCCAGTCCTTCGTTGAATACAAGCTCTTCAAGTTCACGAGAATAGAGGAAAGCTGTCTTGCCAATCTCCTTAACCGAAGAAGGGATTTCGAGACGCTTCACCTTGTTGCCATAGAAAGCAGAAGGACCTATATATTCCAATCCCTCATGGAATGTAAGGTTTTCAAGCGTAGGGCTGAATGAGCTTCCGAAGAAAGCGTTAGCCTCAATACGCTTAACAGAACCAGGAATATCGAGAGAAGTGCACTTGCTTGAACCGAAAGCATAGACACCAATTCGCTCTATACCTTCTTCAAGAGTCAGGGTAAGAACGCTGCCATAGTAGAAAGCACGGTCGCCAATGTTCTTGATTGTACCAGGTATGGTTACAACCTCAGCCTTCGACCACTGATATGCTTCGTCGCCAATGGCAGTGACAGTATAGTTCTGTCCTTCATAAGAGACAGATGAGGGAACATTAAGCACTGTAGCATCTTTGTCGCCACTGGTAATGGTAACCTCACCCTCGCCTACCACATTATAAGTGGTATTATCAACGGTAAACGTCTGAGCGCCTGCCATAAGCGAGAACGCTGCAAACATAGTAAGTAATGTTTTTCTCATAATGTTTTTTGATAATAGTTAATAATATTCTACCTCTTGTTACAGTCATGATTAAATGACTTTCTCTGAATGCAAAATTAAATAAAAAAGTTAGAAACGCAAATATTAACATTAAATAATGTATAATGTAAATATAAAAAAGGACATGACTGCATTTCTCAAGCAATCATGCCCCTTTTCTGATAGTATTACTATTTCTTTATAAACTTCTTGTTACCTATTATATATATGCCTCGCTGCAACTGTTCCGACTGCAAGTCAGACTTTGTGGCATTCTTGCGGACAAGCTGACCATTGCTGTTGTAAATGTCGAATGTATCAGGCAAAGTCTTTACTGTTGTTATACCATTGGCTGTTTCCTCTATTCTTACAGCATCTATATAGACAAGGTCTTTTGAGCCAGCAGTCAACCAGAACTGTACTTGTATATAGTCTTCAGCAAGATGCTCGTTAGGAATATAGATTGACTCTTCATTCCATTCGTCTGTGGTTATGTTGCGATAACTGATAGTCTTCAGAGTCTGGGCTGTTCCGTCTTTCTTCACTATTACTACTTTCACTTCTGAGTCGCAACCTGGAGTGTTCTTGTGGCAGAACAACAGGCGGGCTGCCTCAACACCACTTAGGCTTATCTTGCCGCTGTTTATTCCATACTGGTCGCCTGCCTGCCAAGGCTCCATGCCAGCCATGCCGTTGTTGCCGTCAGCATCGTTGCCATTAGCAAAGCCTGCATTCTGCATCCCGCTTCCAACTCCTCTTGAAACCCACCAGAAGTAGGTTGCTTCGCCTTCGGCAAAACCTTCATTAAATGGCAGGCTATATGGCTCACCTACAAGCAGAGGTTCGCCTGCAACTGCACCTGTCTGACCTGCTACGTTGCGTGCTGCCACAAAGAACTGCAGAAGGTCTTGCTCGCCTTGATTAGTTGGCTGTGGCACTGTCAAGTCGCATTGTGTATTGCCTCCACTAACGGTTGTTATTGTTTCCAGATTATAAGTTTCTTCGTTTATCTTAGATACAACATAGCTTACAGTATTTGGATTGACATAGCCTTCATTAGCACCTGTTGTTGACACTGCATCCCAGCATAGGCGCACGCTTTGCACATTGTCTATAAGCCTTACATTGGTAACTTCTTTCGGAGCATCAACGCCAATGAATGCTGTTGCCGACGCTTCTTGTCCTTTACCATAGTCGTTGAATGCTACTACACGATAAGTATTATTACCATTGGTTGGGATTTCCTCGTCAAAGAAGAACTGCTCTGCTCCTGGTTGAGGATGAGAGATATTTGTAACCTGAGTGTCGCCACGATAAATCAAAATTCTGCTTATACTCTCTAATGGGCTGCCGTCAACGCAGGTGTTAGGTGCATCAAAAGTAATCTCGGCTGTCATCTTTCCTTCCTTGTCAGGATTGACATTGAGGTTCTTCACTGGCGATGGCGCTTTAGGGTTAGCACCTTCTACCACACTGATGTTGTCAATATGCAAGAAGTACTGGTCTGCCTCACTGATGGCATGGATGCCAAGATAGAAGTAGCCATCTTCTGTTACGGTTATTTCTTTCTTAAACTTCTTCCACTCTCTGCCCACTACATCGGTTTCGGTCTGCATCTCGCCTGTAAGGTCTGACACGTTAGGTCCATATCCGTATTTTGCTTCTATGCGTTCTACACGATTCTCGTCGAGTGTGCGTGCTTCAAATGAAACAGTGTAGCTCCAGCCTTTCTTCACATGAATTGGTGGAGTGATGAGCCAGTCGTCGGCAGTATTATTTGAGTTATATCTGTAGGCAGCCGACTGATTAAACTCGTTCCATGACCATGTTGAGCCATCGTTATTTGCATCTACTACAGAATAAACATTGAATGCCTCCTGTGTGTCGAACTTCTCAAGGTAGTCTGGCTCTATAGCTGCACCAATGTTGATGGCTGCTGAAGCGGCAGGCTTACTTGCCTTGCCATTGTTCTTTGCATAGATATGATAGTAGTACTGCTTTATTCCGTTGTCTGGCAATGTCTCTGTATATGTTGTGGCTGTCTGGTCGCGCGAAACAACAACCTCATCGGGATAACGTACGATGCTATATTTCAGTTCACCTAAATAGCCGTCGTTTTCACCTTTTGCAGGAGCATCCCAAGAGAGAGATACCTGTGTGCCGTCTGCCTCTATGCGTACGTTGGCTGGAGGTTCTGGAGTGTCATATCCTGCAAAGCGCGAAATCTTTGAGTAGTCGCCTTCGCCTGCAGCATTGCTGAATACTACTCGCACCGTGTTCATGCCTTCTTCGAGAGCAACGGGCATTGCCAGATGTTCGCCTGGTTGGCAAGTTCCAGATGGGAGAATTTCTGCTCCTACATAAATCTTATAGCTAAGGCTTCCGCTTAGCGGCTGACCACCTATGGTTGTTGTTGGGGCAGAGAAACTTAACTGACCATTAAGCGCAGGTCCTTCTATTGCGATTTGTAAATCGGTTGCCTTAGAAGGGGCTGATGCATTTGGCGATTGTGGAGGGAACACAAGGGCATGATACTCAGCATCAATATTGCCAACGAGTGTTGCTTCTGCAGTTGCAAGGTCGATGGTGTAAAGTCCGCAGCCTGTAAGGTCGCTCTTTGTAAAATAAAATATTCCACTCTCTGGGTCTATCTCACCCGACTGGTAGAAAATATTACCCTCACCAGCGTTGTTTACAAGACCCGTAGAGCCTACAAGTGTTTCTGCACCTGTCTTTGTGTCAATGCGATATAAGTTCATATTCGCATCAATACCATAGGCAACGTTGTCGTTAGTAAGACCGAGAGCAAGGTATTCACGCTCTGACCGTGATATGGTTGTACGTGTGTTGCGTTCATAGTCAACAAAGCCGAACTCAAGTTCAGACATCTCGTTGTTGTAAAACTGTCCGAACACAAGACCCGCTTTGTTCTGTGCTGTTTCTACGGCTATCATATATCGCTCATCGTCTTCAATAAACGAAGAACTTATTTTGCTGAAGTTGTTGCCTTCAACACTATAGACGTTCTTTTCCATGAAGAGGTCACCATATACACTTGTCCAGAAAATAGCATAGTATTTACCGTCTACGAGTGCATGACCTCCATTAGCCTCAACATCGTCGTCACGATAGACAATAGTTGGATTGTTAGGGCTTTCAGGTGTGAAAGCATAAACACCACGCTGGGCAGTCTCTGCGGTCCAAGTGTAACGCCAGCCCATATTACCCCAAATGACGGGCAGCGCAGTAGTTTCGGCTTTTTTCTTTACATCTTTCTGATTGGCGAGCATCTTTGCTTGTGCTGCACCCATTGGCATTGCCAACATCAGAATCGACATAATCGAAACAAAGCAATGTCTTGTTAGTTTTAAATTTATCTTTTTCATTTTCACATAATAATTAAATAGTTTTCAGTTTCTCAGTCATGAGTTATGAATTTAGAGTTTTGTTTTTTACATACAAATGCTCCTCACGTATCACAAACTTATTGATTTCACAACCTTACATAAAAGTATGCAAAAGTAACACTTTTTCCGCAAACATCAATCATTTACAAAGTTTTTTAATAACAAACTAAACTTTCGCAAGCATAGAATAATAATTATTTGATAAGGTATTTAGAGTCAATTATATCAATATTGTTGCTACAGGGTGATAGAACCTAAACAATAAGCACAACGTTTAAACGATTTACAACGTCTAAGAATCCACACGTCATCAAACTAACTCTTGGCTTGTTCCTAATTCATGCAAGCGGATGATTTCTTTCTTTTCTTCTAAACCGTGATGTATATACATAAATGCCCCCCAGAAGTTTTCTTTCTAACTTCTGGGGTTCACTCCAAAATAGGCACATCCTCTTATGTTTGGTTATCTAAAAAATGTCTATGCATCAGCAAATATCTTACCATCTTCAAGAGTTATCTGCAACTTAGAATACTCGCAGTGGAATTCATGCTTCAGACGGTCGAGATAGCGAGCACTCTCCCACTTGCACATAGGCAGGTCGTGAAGCAGATAGTTGCCACAGGCTTCGGGTCGTGTGGCTGGCACTTCTGTCTGGGTCAGAATCCACTCAAGGCACTCAATGGTAAGGCGGCGCATATCCTCAACGGTATATGTTCCCGTCATTATGACATACATGCCAGTGAGGCAGCCCATCGGGCCTACATAGACTACATCGTCTTTGGCTTCGCTGTTGCGAAACCATGTTGCCATGAGATGCTCTAAGCTGTGCATGGCAGCAGGAGCAACTGCGGGTTCTTGGTTGGGTTCGGTTATGCGCAGGTCGAATGTGGTGAAACCTTTATCTTCGCGGGAAACGTAAATGCCTGGCTTCAGGCGTGTGTGGTCGATAGTAAAACTTTGTATGACTTCCATATTATTAAAGTAAGTATTTCAGATATTTGGATGGCAACAAGAGAGACTATCCTCTATTAGCTTATCATCGTTCATCCTTATTATTGTGCAAAGTTAAACAATATATTCTAAAACGCAAAACTATTCCGTCTTTTCCTTATACTGCATAAATAAGTATATAAGTCCTATATAAAATTCCAAATAGGCTATCCTGTAATAACGATATTGAGTTAACGTTAAGTTAAAGCTAATCGCTGACCCTCTGCTAATACCTAAATAGAATATCTTTGAAGAGTGTTTTGCAGCCTTACCTACCGTTACGAAATGTTACATTTTAAACATTTCAGGTGTATTTATTATAACATATTTGAATCAATTAAAAAAAATATATATATTTACCCCAGCAAATAAAATCGAAAGGTTTTAAGCAAAATTCACACAAATCACAGGTCTTACCTAATGACAACAATTACATGCTCTTGCCATAAGATTTACTGAATATTGCAAAATATCAGATAACCTTTTAAAGGCTACAGATATAGATAATGATTTACTAACCAAAATTAAGTATCTTATGAAAAAATTTTTTCTTTTATCAGTATTCTTTGCCGCTTTAGGCATTTTTCCTGCGCAATATGCGAAAGCACAGGAAGTTGAATACAAGTTATTAAACTCTAATAACATTCTTACTGTCAAGAGCGTGTATGAAACGACAGACAATGTTGCAAACTTCAGAAACTTTAAAGTTGAAGCAACTGAAACAGGTGAATATTACGCCAGTTTCTGGCTTCAACCTACAAAGTTTGCCAACGGAAGATTCACAACATTCAATGTGTATGTAAATGGTGTATTTTCTGGTTTCATAAGGACGACCATTGGAAACTGGCAATCCGCTACCATTGAAACAAAACCCACTTTGAAACTTAAAAAAGGCATTAACACCATCTCAATTGCTACCAATGCTCCTAATAAATAATTTATCACGATTATGAGACTTCACATATTATTTATTTTAAGTTTTATGTTCATCCCAACCTCCCATGCACAGACTAACATCTTAGACGGACATGAGTATGTGGACATGGGGTTGCCGAGTGGTACTCTGTGGGCTACCTGCAACATCGGAGCTGAGTCTTCCACAGACTTCGGAGACTACTTCGCATGGGGAGAGACAGAGCCTAAAGAGGAATATACTAATGAGAATTATAAATTCTTTGAAGGATACAAAGAGATTCCAGGAGTTGCCTATTATATGTTATGCACGTATATCGGAGAAAACATCTGCGGGACGGAATACGATGCAGCAAGGGTAAAATGGGGCGGGCGGTGGCGCCTGCCTACATATGAAGAGGTTGGGGAACTCGTGAGACTTTGCTGGCACAAATGGGAAGAGGTGGGTGGCATTTGGGGTACTCGTTTCCATCATGGCGCAAATGAAAACACCCTTTTCCTCCCCGCTGCTGGATATGCCGATACGTATTTAGGACAAACATATCGTAACCAGAATTGGAAAGGATATTGTTGGACCGGAACGCTTCACAGAGACAATGATGCTCCAGATGACCATATTTCAGAAGCCAAGGACATTGATTACGACTCTGGCAGTGTTGGTAGAAAATCGAGCGTGAGAACAATCGGTCTCCCAATTCGTCCCGTCATCAATCCCAATGAATCGGGAATTGACGACATCGCATACAGGCGGAACATTCGCATGGCATACTGTGACGGTTCGATAGAGTTGAGTTCCATCGATAACTGCGACCACATTGACATTTTCTATATATGCGGACAGAAAGTTCTCTCTTCCCTCGTGACAGCAAAGAACATCGATGTGTCTCAATTGTCAAAAGGTGTATATATCTGCATGCTGACAAAGCATGGCAAATCTGTCTATACACAAAAAATAATCATCAAATAGTATTTGCAATGAAAAAGACAATCATATTTCTTTTGTTAGCATTGGCTATGAATATAGTGGCCTATGCTCAGGATGCATTTTATTATTTTAATGGAAAACGGATTCCTCTGACGGAAAATGCCTCCAAAATAGTAGTAATCTCCCCTCTCGCCGACAATGCAGGTATCAGCAACGGAAACCTGCAATTTGAAAAGAGCATTTCTGACAGCAGAAGCATAATAGAAGTTTATAAGGTCAAACCTTCTATGACAGCGCAAAGCGTCAAGTCCCTTGCTACCGCTTCCAAATCCGATGCCGTCTCCATACTGTCTTGTTTCATAACGGAGGACGGAAAGGAACTTATCCCGACAGGATATATCGACGTAAAGCTGAAATCAGAAAAAGATTATCCGATTCTGCAAAGTACTGCAAGGCAATACGACTGTGAAATTATAGGGCAGAATCCCTTTATGCCACAAGCAAGGTATTCGGAAGCTGGAACGAACATTACGGCTATGGATTGATAGATGCCTATAAAGCTGTTATAAACACCCCACGTCGTTGATTTTTACGATTGGTAACAAGACTTTACTATACAGCTTATTTCTGCTTTTTTTAATGTAAATATGTTCTATAAAGAAAGGAGATTAATATGAAAAAACAATTACTTATTGGTATTGTCGGGCTTTGTATGTCCGCAATATCTGCTTATGCAAATAATGTTGAAACCTTGACACCGCAGGAATGTAGCATTGATAATAAGCTTGTTTATGAACCTATAAATGTTATTAACATAAAGTTTGCAGGACATATAGACATAGCTGAAGATGCAAGGGCAATTATAACCTGTGGAGAAAAAACGATAGCTACTGGTGTTTTTACTTCTGAAGCCTATAGAAAGGAAGGCTATGCAGTTATTGCTTTTGACAATCTTATTCTTCCTAAAGGCTGTTCATACAAATTAGAGATTTCGGATGGAGCAATTTATTTACAGAATAATCCTACCATAAAAACGGAAAATCTCAAATTTGGTTTTGAAGTCCCCGAAAAGATTACAGGTGCAGAATGCTCTGTGAAAAACGGTTCTGTTGTTATGTCTGAAAAACTTATTTATTTCGAATATAGGACAGAAACAGAACCAATCGGTAACCCAATTATGACACTATATCGTGAAGGCGTACCCGTAAGGACACTTGAAGCACACGTGGGTTGGGACTGGAATTTAGGACAAGCCTATGTTGATTTTGGGAACGGAATGAACTTTGAGGATGGTGTGAACTTTTCACTTGTGCTGCCAGAAGGAAGTCTGACCCCCCGATTCCGTACTGACATCACCAACGAGGAAGCAAGGGTGGACTTCGTGGGTGGATACACTGAGCCGACAGAGCCAATAAACTATGTATGGTGCAGTCTCTTTGACAACCATAACAACGATGTGCTTGATGAGGTTAGTTTCTTCTACGACCAAGCAGTCATGCTTTCACCAAATCCGAAGATTCAACTGCTTGATACCGACAAAAAATTGATTATGGAAGTGACACCTATATTGATTGAAGAAAATGGACAATGGATTGTTTCCTGCAATTTTGAAGGAGTAAAAGTACCAGAAAACGGCTGTTATATTATCATTCCAGAGGGAACTGTCATCTCGGCAAATGGCGATGTGAAAGTTAATGCTACAAATAGCTTAGGTGTAAATGTCACGACAGGAGTTGGTGAAGTATCAACCAATGACATTGAAATCAAAGTGTCTGACCGAAGACTTATTATTGACAATGCACCAATAGGCAAAATAATATTAGTTTATTCTGTAGATGGGAAAAAAGTTATTGACCATCTTATTTTTTCTAAACATCTCACATTGGAATTGCCATCAAAAGACATCTATATTGTTAGCATTAATGGAAAAGCATACAAAATTGCAACACAATAGTGGATTGTCTTTAAACGAACTCTGCAATTTAGATTTGGGATAAATTGCTCAACAAGGAAAATTCCGTAACAAATATCAGCACCTACATGCCACAAAAACAAACGCATTACATCAAAATCATGCCATGAAGATTTTGATTGCTGAGACTCGGTATTTATGAAAAAGAAGAAAGGTTTCCCTTTTGCAGAAAACCTTTCTTCTTTTTTTATTTATTAGTGTGATTCTATCATTTCACTGTCAGTTTTACACCGTTGACAATGTAGAGACCCTGTGGCAACTCTATCTTAACGGTGCCGCCTGATACACGCTCTGAACGGATGAGCTGACCTGCATAGTTGTAGATGTTTACTACTGTGCCGTCTGCACCCTCTACGATGATGCCGTCCTTGCCTGCAATGATGCGTGAGCCGTTAGCGTTGATGCCGCCAATGCTGAGTTCCTCGTCGGTGTAGAGAACTACATCCTGTGTCAGGTCATCACCTGCAAATGTCAGAGTTGCATCGAAGTCGCCATAGCCTGCCTTTGAAGCCTTGAAGCTGTAGTCGCCGTCTGCCTGAATTACGGTTATCGCATAGTTGCCGTCTGCATCGGTTGTAGCATCAATAGTTTCGTCACCC
>JAGAGD010000066.1 GCA_017627765.1 Prevotella sp.
ATGCCACGTTTCGCATCGCGAAAGGACACCTTTCACTTTTTCGTTCCTTATGTTCGTTTACATAGTTTAAGCCGATTGATTAACAATTAAACGCTTTTTAGCATTTCGCCTCGTGCCAAGCGGAAAATCCTTCTCTAGAATTAAAATTCAGTTTGTCAAGATTTTTTACTTTTTTCGTCAAGAAATCGGGCTGATTTTGGAAGTTACAATTTGTAAGTTGACAGTAGACAAGTATTCAACATTTCTCAATCATTTATTTATTAATCCATCAAAATCATGCACTATTATAGACTATGCACCACGAGCTACACTCTTTCCTGATACGACTTCAAAATGGTATTTCACTATACCCAAATCTATTTTTGTAAAGAATCCCCAACTTGATGTTAGCAGAACATTGCCGTCGTCGGTCAGAGTGAACCTGAACTTCTGCTGATTAAGTGCTGTAGGTGCCAACAAAGCAGCCTCTACCCCACTTCTGAACCAATCTGGCATTGTGCCATTCACTTTTGTTACCTTCTCTATTGGTTTGACTTTATGAGCCACACCCTGAGTTGTACCATAACCAACGGCAATGACAGCCCTAAGTTTCTCGCCTTCGCCAAACTGCAACACATCGGGATTCTTCTTGAATGTGAGACCTACCCAGCAAGTATTAAGCCCTAACATCTGAGCCGCAATCACAATCTTTTCGCCATAATATCCAATCTTCTCGTCAAGGTCGTCGTCTTTCTTGCCTATCATTGCAAAATAATTGCTTATGCCAGAAAACTTTCCGTAGTGAGCCATGCGTGTGTCAAAGGCCTTCGGGTCGTTGGTTACTAACTGGATATGCAGTCCGCTCTCATCATTACATTCGTTAACCAGGCTTATGAGTTGCTGCATTTTTTCATCTTCAATTGGCCTTTCGGTATAACTACGCACACTGTGTCTTTGCTTAATTGCCTCAAGTATAGTCATAATCACAATATTAAAGTTTCGCAAATGCTCAACTGGTCATGTTATTAAGGTATTCGGGAGATAAGTTTAAGCATGTTATGTAATCATATAGCCTATGAATAGAAGCAACGCGAAAACCTTTTAAACCTTACGAAACTGAAGCTTGCGAAAGTTTAGTTACAATATATTTAAACAGCGCAAAAATAATCATTTTATTCTCAAGAACAACATATTGGAAAGAAAACATAGACATATTTAGCACAAAAACAATAAAATCCTTTTGTTATGGCTAAGAAAATTAGTAACTTTGCATGAAATTTATGCCGTAGAAAAATAGATGGACAACAGAAAAGCCACATTAGAATTAGGAACAAAACCTGTTGGCAAATTGCTCTTGCAATATGCATTGCCTGCTATTATAGCCATGACAGCATCTTCGCTGTATAACATGATTGACTCTATCTTCATAGGTCAAGGTGTTGGACCGATGGCTATTTCAGGACTTGCCATAACTTTTCCATTCATGAATATTTCGGCTGCATTCGGAGCTGCAATCGGTGTGGGAGCAAGTACATGCATATCGGTAAGACTTGGACAAAAAGACTATAGTCGGGCTAATCATATTCTGGGAAACACTGTTGTACTGAACCTTATCATAGGTCTGTTTTTTGCTACGTTTGCTTTGCTTTTCCTCGACGAAATTCTAAGGTTCTTCGGGGCAACTGACAACACAATAAGCTATGCACGCGACTACATGGTAATCATCTTGTTAGGAAACATGATTACTCATGAATATTTTGGTCTGAATGCTGTGCTTCGCGCTGCGAGCAAGCCGCGACACGCTATGTATGCTACAATCTTTACAGTTGTGCTAAACACTATCCTCGACCCTATTTTCATCTACACATTCGACATGGGCATCAGAGGTGCTGCCATTGCCACTGTGCTTTCGCAGACAGTTGCACTATGCTGGCAGATAAAAGTGTTCAGCAACCAGAACGAGTTGCTTCATCTTGAACGACGCAACTTCAAACTAGACTCTACTATTGTTAAGAATATCATAAGCATAGGCATCTCACCATTTGCAATGAACACCTGTGCCTGCATTGTAGTGATTTTCATAAACACAGCTCTTGTAAGACACGGAGGCGATTTGGCTGTAGGAGCCTACGGCATTGCCAACCGAATAGGTTTCTTCTTCTTCATGATTGTGATGGGTCTGAATCAAGGCATGCAGCCCATTGCAGGCTATAACTATGGCGCACAACAGATAGACAGAATGTTACACGTTCTGCGACTGACAATTATTTCGGCTGTTAGTGCAATGACTCTAGGATGGCTCATAAGCGAGTTTCTCACAAGACCATGTGTCTCGCTTTTTACCACCGACGAAGAACTAATAAGAATAGCAATTCACGGAGTGCAAATAAACTCGTTGTTCTTCCCGCTCATAGGCTATCAGGCAGTTGTAACAAACTTCTTCCAGTCTATCGGCATTGCCCGAATGAGCATATTCCTCTCTCTGTCTCGCCAGTTGCTATTCCTGCTTCCACTCCTTATAGTCCTCCCTCCAATCATGGGAGTTGACGGTGTGTGGTGGTCATTGCCTGCAAGCGACTTTATTGCATTCATCGTAACGCTTATCATCATGATAAGATACATGAAAAAGTTTAGAGACAAACAGGCAGAAAACTCGTAGACAGCGAGCTGCAAATTTAAGAAAAAGACATAACTCACAATTCAAAAAAATATTTTCTCATGGAACACCTGATAATAGTTATAGGCAGACAGCTAGGCAGCGGAGGAAGAATAGTAGCCCGAAAGCTGGCAGAACGGTTCGGATGCAAGTTCTACGACCGCGAGATACTAAACCTTGCAGCAAAGGAAAGCGGATTCTGCGAAAAGTTCTTTGAGCGAAACGACGAAAACAAAGGATTTTTCAAGGCTCTCTATCATCTGCACCTGCCACACATAACCGACGGCAATTTCTATGCCAACAAGTTCTCTGAAGAAAGTCTGTTCCAGTTTCAGAGCGATGCTATACGCCATGCTGCGGCAGAGGGCAACTGCGTATTTGTTGGGAGAGCAGCCGACTATGTTTTGCGAGATGTTCCAGAAACGATAAACATCTTCATCACGGCTGACATGGAAGAACGCATAAAGCGAGTCATGGAGCGCCACCAGTGCGACAAACCTACTGCAAGGAAAATAATTCATGAGAAAGAGAGTGAGCGTGCAAAGTTCTATAACTACTACACAGGCAAGCAGTGGGGAAATGCCAGCAGCTATGATATTTGCGTTAATTCTACTAAGCTTGGAATAGACGGAACCGTAGAAATGTTAACTCACTTTATAGAGGAAAGCAGAAAATGAAAGTTGGAATATTGAGCGACACCCATTCTTATTGGGATGACAAATACTTGCACTATTTTGAACCATGCGATGAGATATGGCATGCTGGCGACATCGGCAGCATGGAAGTGGCAGACAAGCTTGCTGCTTTCCGTCCGCTCAGAGCTGTACATGGCAACTGCGACGGCGGCGATTTGAGAAGAATTTATCCAGAGAAACTACGCTGGAAGTGCGAAGACATTGATGTGCTAATGACTCATATTGGCGGTTATCCAGGACACTATGATGCAAAAATACGCGGAACACTTTTTGCCTCTCCGCCAAAACTTTTCATAGCAGGGCACTCTCACACACTGAAAATACAGTTTGACAAAACACTAAATCTGCTGCATATAAATCCAGGAGCGGCAGGGCAGCAAGGTTGGCACAAAGAAAGAACTTTAGTCAGATTGTCTATTGAGGGCAATAAAATGACCGATTGCGAAGTTATTACTTTAGGAGACTAATACCTAATTATTATGCCACTTGCACTATGCATTTCAATAATACGATAGTAATAAATTTGAAAAACAAATAAAACAAAAATAAACATGAAAACAATTGTAATCACTGGCGGAGCAGGTTTCATCGGAAGCCATGTAGTCAGACTGTTCGTGAACAAATATCCAGAGTATCACATCATAAACCTAGACAAACTTACATACGCAGGCAATCTCGCCAATCTGAAAGACATAGAGAATAAGCCGAATTATGAGTTTGTAAAAATGGACATCTGCGATTTCGATGCTTTCTACAAGCTTATGCAAGAAAAGAAAGTAGACGGAATCATACATTTGGCTGCAGAGTCACACGTTGACCGCTCAATAAAAGACCCTTTCACTTTTGCCAAGACCAACGTGATGGGAACACTGTCGCTGCTCCAAGCTGCAAAACTGTATTGGGAGTCATTGCCTGAGAAATATGAAGGTAAGCGTTTCTATCACATATCTACTGATGAGGTTTACGGTGCATTGGAACTTACTCATCCAGAAGGTATCGAACCTCCATTCACAACAACAGCCTCATCGTCAGAACACCATTTGGCTTACGGAGACAAGTTCTTCCTTGAAACAACAAAATATAATCCCCACTCTCCATACTCTGCGGCAAAGGCTTCGAGCGACCACTTTGTGCGTGCATATCATGACACTTACGGCATGCCTGTAGTTGTAACTAACTGCTCAAACAACTATGGTCCATATCAATTCCCAGAGAAACTTATTCCTCTATTCATAAATAACATTCGCCATCGCAAACCTCTTCCTGTCTACGGCAAAGGCGAAAATGTGCGCGACTGGTTGTTTGTTGAAGACCATGCACGTGCTATCGACCTTATTTTCCATGAAGGAAAGATTGCAGAGACTTACAACATAGGCGGCTTCAACGAATGGAAGAATATTGACATAATCAAGGTTCTTATAAATACTGTTGACCGACTGTTAGGCAGGAAAGAAGGTGAAGATATGGACCTGATTACGTTTGTAACCGACCGTGCAGGTCACGACTTGCGCTATGCCATTGACTCTACAAAGTTGCAACGTGAACTTGGCTGGGAACCAAGTCTGCAATTTGAAGAAGGTATAGAAAAGACTGTGCACTGGTATCTTGACAATCAAGAATGGCTTGACAACGTAACTTCTGGCGACTACCAGAAATACTACGAGAATATGTATAGCAACCGTTAAATTATAATGGATAAACTGACTAAAGAGTTTCATTCCTTCCTTGTCAACATGAGATACAATCCCGAAAAGGTTAATGACAAGGTGAAACATTACATGGAACACTTGCTCCGCCTCTTGTCACCAGCTGACGAGGAAGCTGTGCTCCACTACTATGGCATACTCGGACACGAACAGCATTCTCTCATGGAAATTGCACATAACAGGCAACAACCAGAGGAGGTTACAATGGAAGAAATTGACAATGCACTTCGTCGTTTAGCCATTACACCAGAATGGCAGATGATGAAGGCCATGATAAACAAGACTATTGAAACAAACAAATAAAAAATAAAAGAATGACAAAGATATTGCTCTTGGGCTCAGGCGAACTGGGTAAGGAATTTGTAATTGCAGCTAAACGAAAAGGAATCTACGTTGTAGCTTGCGACCGATACGATAATGCTCCAGCAATGCAGGTTGCTGATGAGCGCGAAGTATTCTCTATGTTAGACGGCGATGCTCTTGAAGCAGTTGTACGCAAACACAAGCCAGACATTATAGTTCCTGAGATTGAAGCCATACGCACAGAGCGATTGTTTAAATTTGAAGAAGAAGGAATTCAAGTCGTGCCAAGTGCGCGTGCCGTAAACTACACAATGAACAGACGAGCCATTCGCGATCTTGCAGCAAAAGAACTGGGACTTCGAACAGCAAAATATTTCTATGCTAAGACTCTCGAGGAATTCCGCAATGCAGCAAAAGAGATTGGCTTCCCTTGTGTTGTCAAACCACTAATGTCGTCAAGCGGACACGGACAAAGCTATGTGCACAGCGATGAAGAGCTCGATGCTGCATTCCATGAAGCAATGGAAGGCAGTCGTGGCGATGTTAAAGAGGTTATTATAGAAGAATTTATCGACTTCGACAGCGAGTTCACTTTACTCACTGTAACACAGAAGAACGGTCAGACACTCTTCTGTCCTCCAATCGGACACGTTCAGAAAGGCGGAGACTACCGTGAGAGTTGGCAGCCATACACAATAAGCGAAGAAGCCCTGAAACATGCCCAGGAAATGGCAGACAAAGTAACCAAAGCACTTACGGGTGCTGGAATTTGGGGTGTTGAGTTTTTCTTGACCAAGCAAGGCGAAGTAATTTTCTCAGAACTTAGTCCACGTCCTCACGATACAGGTATGGTAACACTTGGACACACTACCAACCTAAGCGAATTTGAATTGCATCTGCGTGCAATATTAGGTCTGCCAATAGCAGGAATCCATCTCGAGCATGCAGGAGCAAGTGCTGTTGTATTGGCAAAGAGTGAAGACAAGCAACTGCCAGAATACAATCTGCATGATGCACTCTGCGAGGACCGCACTCGTGTTCGTATTTTCGGTAAACCAGAACAGCATATAGGAAGGCGCATGGGCGTTGTACTATGCTATGGCGATAAGGATGCAGACACAACAGCATTGCGCGACAAGGCAAAGCGACTGGCATCCACAATCATTCCAGACTAGACTAAAAAGATGAAAATAGGAAAACTCATTCAACTGCAAAAGATTCACGACCCACGTGGCAATCTCACTGTTGCTGAAGGTGAATCTCAAGTGCCTTTCTCCATTAAGCGAGCATATTGGGTATATGATGTGCCTGGAGGGGAAAGCAGAGGTGGACATGCACACAAAACACTTAAACAACTCGTTATAGCCATGAGTGGTTCTTTCCATGTAACACTTGACAACGGAGATGAGTGCGAAACTGTTCTGCTCAACCATCCTTGGGAAGGACTTATCATCGAACCAGGCACATGGCGAACACTTGACGATTTCTCATCAGGTGCCGTATGTCTTGTATTGGCTTCAGACCACTATGAGGAAGAAGACTATATAAGAGAATACAACGAGTTTATTGAGTGGAAAAGAAAATAAGATTAAGTGAATAACTTAGAAACTCAATAAATCACAAACTTATAAATTAAAAATGAATATCATAAAATATACAGCAGACAAGGCTGAAGAATGGAATAGCTTTGTAGAGAAGTCGAAAAACGGAACATTCCTAATCGACCGCCGCTACATGGACTATCACTCAGACAGATTCAGCGACTTCTCGCTTATGTTTTATGATGATAAGGAAAGACTATGCGGACTTCTGCCCGCCAACAGGGTTAATGAAGCAATATATAGTCATCAAGGACTTACATACGGCAGCCTGATTACCAACGACAAGATTTCTGCCACAACCGTTTTATCTTGTTTTTCATCCATGCTTGAATACTTAAAAAGCAATGGAATTGAAAAGATTATTTATAAAGCAATTCCTTATATATACCACAAGCAGCCAGCAGAAGAAGATCTCTATGCATTGTTTACGGTTTGCAATGCAAGACTTGTAAAACGTGATATTTCTTCTGCGATACCACTCTCCCATCCTCTTCGTTTCATTGAGTCGCGCCGTTCAGGAATAAGGAAGGCAGAGCGTGAAGGGTTGAATGTAGTTGAGTCTTCTGATTTCAAGCACTTTTGGAATATTCTTGAGACAAACTTAATGGCAAAGCATGGAGTAAAACCAGTGCATAGCCTTCAGGAAATAGAACTTTTGAAATCTCGCTTTCCTAAAAATATCAAGTTATTTGTTGTTACAAAGGAGGACAAACCAATTGGCGGAACTCTTTTATATCTGACTACTAATGTAGTCCATACACAGTATATTTCCGCTTCAGAAGAAGGAAAGCATTGCGGAGCTATCGACATCTTATTTGACAGAATAATTCATTCTGACCTCATTTCAAATTACCAATATCTTGATTTCGGCAAATCGAATGAAAACGATTGCTACATCTTAAACGACAAACTGCTTTTCCAAAAGGAAGGATTTGGCGGAAGAGCAGTCTGCTATGATACTTATGAAGTAACGATTGATAAATTCTAAATAAAATACCTTAATTCAAAACTCATTAGTAAAAATATGGTTGGGTACTTAGAACTGAATCGAATAACGGCTTTGCATGGAAGAGAAATCGCAGAAGCTGTAAGAAAGACGGTTGAGAGCGGTTGGTATCTGCATGGAGAAGAAACTGAGGCTTTCGAAAGAGAGTATGCAGAATACATCGGTACCAACCACTGCATAGGCTGCGGAAATGGACTCGATGCACTAACACTAATATTCCGCGCTTATAAAGAAATGAACATTCTCAACGACGGCGACGAAGTGATTGTACCAGCTAATACTTTTATTGCTTCTATTCTTTCAATAACAGAGAACAACCTGGTTCCTGTATTCGTAGAACCCGACATAAATACTTTGCAAATTGACGAGACGAAAATTGAGAATGCAATAACTTCAAGAACTCGTGCAATTCTCCTTGTCCACCTATACGGCAGATGTGCCTATAGCGACACCATTGGTGATATTTGCAAGCGACATAATCTGAAACTTATTGAAGACAATGCACAGGCACATGGCTGTTTGTGCCAGAACTCGTATGTTTATAGCAATAAGCACACAGGCAGCATTGGCGATGCTGCAGGACACAGTTTCTATCCTGGCAAAAATCTTGGAGCATTAGGTGATGCTGGAGCAATTACTACAAATGACGATGAACTTGCAGACACTATACGTTCTCTTGGCAACTACGGTTCTTCGAAGAAATATGTTTTTGACTATTGTGGACGAAACAGTCGTATTGACGAGATTCAGTCAGCCGTGCTTCGCATAAAATTACGCTATCTTGACGAAGACAACAAGCGAAGGAAAGAAATAGCCAACAGATATGAAAAAGAAATAAACTTGCCCGATTTGCGAATAACGCCTAACGGGAACCGCGACAATGTTTATCATATATTCCCTGTATTTTCTCCGTATAGAGACAAGCTGCAAGAGCAACTGCTACTTAGTGGTATTCAGACAATGATTCACTATCCAATTCCTCCTCATCGTCAGAAATGCTACAGCAAGTTTGCCAGTCTGCAACTGCCCATTACAGAGCGGATTCACAGGGAAGAACTTTCACTGCCCTGCCACCCTGCCATGACCTACAATGAAGTTAGTCAGGTGATAAATGCAGTAAACAAAATTAATAGTAATATGAAGATTTAATCACATTAACTCTTATGAAAATAAGCAACATAAAAAGTATAATAATTGCAGGCTGCCTTATTTGTTCTGTCAATTCTTTTGCGCAAAGCGCACTCAACGACACTTTAAACATCAAAGAACACGAAATGGAAGAAATTGTCGTTGTGAAACAACGCGAGGGTACAACGCGTATAAACAGTGCAATGAATGGTTTTCAGATTAACAAGAGCGAACTGTTTAAGGCTGCATGCTGCAATCTTGGCGAGAGTTTCTCTACTAACCCTTCAGTTGACGTAAACTATAATGATGCAACAACAGGAGCACGCCAAATAAAACTGCTTGGACTTGCTGGCACTTACGTTCAAATGCTAACCGAAACAATGCCTAACTTCCGCAGCAGCGCTTCGCCTTACGCATTGTCGTATGTGCCAGGGCCTTGGATGAAGAGCATACAAGTTTCCAAAGGTGCTGCATCGGTGAAAAACGGATATGAGTCTATCACAGGACAAATCAATATACAATATCTTCAACCTGAAGACGAAGAGGGAATCACTATAAATCTCTATGGTTCGACAATGGCACGCTTTGAGGCTAATGCCGATGCCAACCTGCACATAAACGACCGACTAAGCACCGAACTGCTTTTGCATCATGAGAATGAATACAGCGAGCACGACGGCAACGACGACGGATTCATAGATATGCCAAAAATAAAACAATGGAATGCGCAAAACCGCTGGGCTTATCTCGGCGATCGCTATATCTTCCATGCTGGCGTAGGTATTCTGAAAGAAAATCGCGACGGAGGTCAAGTTGAAAAACATATAACTAGCCACGACATGCCTCTATATAAAATCGGTATAGAGACCAACAGATATGAAGCCTACATGAAGCATGCTTTTGTTCTCGACAAGGTTCACGGCACAAACATTGCTCTTATGGCCTCAGGAACATTGCATGAAATGAACTCGCTATATGGATTCAAGAAGTTTGACACTAATGATAAGAATGCATACGCATCACTGATGTATGAGACCAACTTCACTCCAAAACATAATCTTTCTATTGGTGCAAGCATGAATCATGACTACATAAAAAACGTAATAGAAAGGTATCCTATTACAAAACATGACGAAAACGGAAATATAAACGACGATTATTTGGGGAGAACTAAAGAAGGAGAAAACTTCAAAGAAACAACTTGGGGCGGATATGCACAATATACCTACACTCAAGGAACAAGATGGACAGCAATGGCAGGTGTAAGACTCGACCACAGCAGTGCATACGGAACGTTCTTTACTCCACGAATGCATATAAAATACTCTCCTAACAGCATTATAAGCCTACGCCTTTCACTCGGCAAGGGTTACAGAACTGTGCATGCTCTAAACGAATATGGATATCTGCTGGCAAGTGGCAGGAAGCTAATAATAGAATACCCGCTGAAACAAGAGGAAGCGTGGAACTATGGTTTGTCTACGGCTCTGAATATTCCTATAGCAAACAAGACTCTGAAACTGAATGCCGAATACTATTATACCGACTTCAACGAGCAGGCTGTTGTTGACTATGACACTAATATAGAAGAAATAAGAATAAGCAACCTCAAAGGCCGCAGTTATTCTCACACCATGCAGGTTGATGCGACTTACGAACTGTTTAAAGGCTTGTCGCTTACGGCTGCCTATCGTCGCAATATTGTTAAGACAACATATAACGGGGTAAGAATGGAGAAACCTCTAAACAATAGATATAAAGCTCTGCTGACTGCATCCTACAAGACTCCATTAGGCTTATGGCAGTTTGATGCAACACTGCAACTGAATGGTGGAGGAAGAATGCCACAACCATACGCTACTGACGAGAAAGGCACTCTGAGTTGGCAGCCTTCATTCAAATCTTATGAGCAAGTCAACTTGCAGATAACTCGCTGGTTCCGCCACTTCTCTATCTATCTTGGAGGCGAAAATATTACTAACTTCAGACAAAAAAATCCTATCATAAATGCTAACGAACCATTCAGCCCACTTTTTGAGCCAACAATGGTATGGGGACCTGTGCGTGGCGCAATGGGATATCTTGGCATTAGAATAAATATTGGAAGACTTTGATAATTGATAATTGACAATTTATAATTGATAATTAAAGGAGATTTAAGATATGAAGAAAACAATTATTACGCTGATGATGGCCATTTCTGCCACTATCTCAATGGCAAAAGACATTAAGACTGTCGTTTTCACTACCATGCCGCAGATGCATTGCGAGAACTGTGAAAACAAAATTAAAGGTAACCTCCGTTTTGAAAAGGGTGTCAAAAAGATTGAAACTGACATTGAGAAGCAACACGTCACAGTTACCTACGATGCTGACAAGACTACCATAGAAAAGCTTCAAAACGGTTTTGAGAAGTTTGGATATGAAGCAACTGTAGTTGACACAGAGTCAAACGAAAATTCAATAGAGGCAGATAGCCAAGAAAAGAACGACTAAACTCTTATTGAGCAACTCAAGTTCTCAACTTATTTCAAAATAAGCCCCCACTATCAGGAAAGTCAATTTGTCAAGATTTTTCACACATTATTTTATGAAACATTTTGACAAATTGATTTTTCATTCTAGAGAAAAATAAAGACCGCTTTTTCCGTTTGGCACGCAGCAGAATGTGAAAAAGCATTTATTTGTTAATCAATCAGCTTAAACTTTGTAAACGCACATTATGAGCAGATTTGCGAAAGGTGTCCTTTCGCGATGTCAAACGTGGCATATGACACTGCAATATGTGGCATATCGCAGTGTGAAAGATGCCCTTTCGCACCGCGAAAGGACACCTTTCACTTTTTATAGAGTTATGTGTTATAATTGTAAAGTTTATAAAACACTGACTTATAGTGATTTATCTAAAAAATCGGAAAAACTGCTCAAGAATCGCATATTTTTCAGCTTCGTTGCGCTTGGTCGAAAATTTTTAAGTTATCAGGGCTTAAAGTTAATCAATTAAGAATCGATTTGTCAAAATTTTTGGTTCATCCCCGAATTGCGTTGGTTTTGTCATGTAGTCCGAGCAGTAGCAGTGTGAAATACTCATCATCTCTATAGCCATATGCTCTTCTCTTCATTACCTTTATCTTATTGTTGATTCCTTCCAGCATTGCG
>JAGAGD010000067.1 GCA_017627765.1 Prevotella sp.
ACAGAAAATTTCTATTAAATTTGCATCAGTCATAGGAGTGGATGTTTTAATGTAACTGTTTGATTTTCACCTATAAAGTTACTAAAAATATTTCACTCCTACAACTTTTTCAACACTTTTCTTACGTCGAACTCACGTTAAGTTAAGGTTGTCTAGACAAATGCTAAATATTGCTAGATGCTACTTTCAGGGACAACAGGTATACAGTTCCCAAAATTAAATACATTCTCTTTTATATTTTCCGTTTAATTGGCTACCTCTTACATATTTCTGCGTATGGACAAGTTCTGCAGTGGTCTGTATTTTCTGTAGGACTGAACGGCAGGTCTGGATTGAATATGTCGGCAATGAGTTCCTGGAGATGTGAAAGGAAGTCGCCTTCATATTGCTTGATATCAAGTATTTTATCTTTTTTTAATTTTAGAGTAGGATCGTAATCGGTTGATGACGTATGCTGAATGAAGAGCAGAGCAGGACTTACAGGTAAGGCTGTTTGCTCATTTCTGCTGACAATTATAGAATATAGCATGGTCTG
Organism: Prevotella sp.; assembly: GCA_017627765.1. Classification (GTDB taxonomy): domain Bacteria; phylum Bacteroidota; class Bacteroidia; order Bacteroidales; family Bacteroidaceae; genus Prevotella. The sequence goes on from JAGAGD010000067.1 coordinate 536, forward strand.
AAGATAGTAGTCGCTATGATTGTCTATCTTGTTGGTGTCGAAAACATCGTCAATGTTGTTAATTGATTCTGGCTCTTTATTTCCTGTCTTGTAGTCAACCACTCTTATTATCTCACTTTGTCCTTGTGTCTCTTGTGTTGTTATCTTATCGAGTCGGTCTATTATTCCACAAATGTCAAGTTTTATTTCGCCAAAAGCGGTCTTGAAAGACATTGGAAGCGATACCTTCTTTTCCAATCCTAGAATGCTGAATGGTGCTAATGTCTTGTCAATTCGCAGGAGCTGCTTTAGATAGTAGATGACAACTTTTCTATTGATTAATTGCAATCCGCTATATTCTGGACGCAGTGTGGAGTCTTCTTTTTGTTTAAACAATTCTTTTTTGAAGGCTTTGTCTACTGCCGATTCTATCTTCATTGGATTATTAAGAATCTGTTCTATGCAGGATTGGGTTATAATTCTATTTTTGGATAACTCATCATAGAGTATTTGTGAGGCAGAATGGAATATATTACCGAAGTGACGATTGTCTATTGTAGCCTCGTCAGTATCGTCTAGTTCACGTAAATTTGCTAATTTTTTATAGAAGAAAATCTTCTGACACCGAAGATATTGATTCAGTTCTGTTGGATATATTTTTTCTATAGACTTAAGTTTTGTGATTATAACATCGTCTTTTAATATAGGTTTTGGCAATTCTGTAAGTGGTATAATCTTTGTGCTGAAACACTTCTGCTTGATTTTATGCGAAGACTCTACCATTAGTTGAAGCATGAAGCGGCTCATCTCTTTTACAGATCCTGAAATGTTAGAGTTGTTATAGAGTATTGTTATATCTTCGGCACGTTGAATTAGTCTATAGAAATAGTAAGCATAGATCGCAACTTTGTTGTCAACGGTTGTAAGCGAGAATGATTGACGAATAGAGTGGGGGATGAAGGAATTGTCGTTGATGCCTCGTGGCATGTTGCCTTCGTTGCATGAAAGCAGTAAGATATGTTTGAAATCGAGGTTTCGTGTTTCAAGCACTCCCATTATTTGCACACCCTTTACAGGTTCTCCATGAAAGGGAATGGATGTTGAATTGATAATTTGTCGGAGCAAACGTTTGTATGTAATTGTATCTACAACGAGGTCGCCACTCTCAATTAGCGTGTGCAATCTGTTGAGCAGCTTGTAGGTTCTGAAGAGTGACTCTTGGAAAAGCGGATTGTTCTGCTGTTGACTTTTACCTGAGATGGCAATTTTTGTTACAAGACTGAGCAGCCATTGGTTTAGTGACAAATTGAAGTTCTGCCCATTTAATTCAGAGAATAGTATAGATAGATGTTCGTCTTTTGACAATTCTTTGCGAGTAGGGAAATAACGATTTTTAGAGTTTAAGTCTTCAAAGAGTTCTGAAGCATTATACGAAATCAGATTAGCGTATGGGTGTCGCAGGACTTGGTTTATATATTTAAGTCTGTATTTATCTGAACTGCTTACAATGCCTATAGTCTGTAAATTTATAAGTATTTCGAGGAGTGAGGCTATCGGAGTCTGGCTAAGCGGATAACCTGTAGTGATATTAATGTCGTTTGCTTTTTCTGGCAGACTATGTATGACAGTTTGCAATAGCGATTCATCGCAAAGGACTATAGCAGTTTGTGAACCATCGTTGATGCGATCATCGGTAAGCCACTGGTTAATGTAACGTGCTTGTGTATTCTCAGTAGTTGTACTAATAAATGTTATGTCTTTTTGCTTTGTGAACTGGTTGTAAATTTGGTCGTCGTTGCAATCAAGCTCGTTAGTGAACTCTTGCAGGTTTTGATTTATAAATCTGCCAGCTTCAGAACTGACATTATTATAATAAAAATCGAAATCCCAGTAGAACTTAGCCTTGCCTTCGTGCTGGAAATACTTGAAAATGGCTTTCTCTGATTTGTGTAGAAGGTTGAAGCCGACAAAAAAATAGTTGCTGCTGCTGATATTTATATCTTTCTTTTCAGTAACTTCACGATATAGGGCACCTTCATAGGTTAGCCCATGATTTTTGAGACGAGTGTTAAAGTCTATATATATATTATATAAATTGTTCCAAAATTTTAGGAATCGCTCTTGCAGTTTGCTATTATGGTCATCATTGAAAGTACTGAAAAATTGCTTGAGTGCTTCTTTCTGATTGTCAGTTAGATAATCTACGGAATCGAACTCATGAAGGTTGCCGATGTTGTTGAAAACCATTTTTGCATCGGCAAGATTTTTGTCAACATCATCGAAATCTGCAAGCATCATCTGCCCCCAGTTGTAAAATTCGTCAAGGGTTTCTGTGCTGCAAGTGCATTTGATGTAACTCTTATATAGTTCGCATATAAGTTTAATTTCATCAGCAATAGTATATTTTGATTGTTGTATGAAAAGCTCATTTATACTAATGTAAGAAGGACACCACACGGGCTTGTCAGATAATTCGGTTAAAGCTTTATTAAAAAAGAGTGCAGCTCTTTTGTTTGGGAATACAACAGTTATATTTGAAAGATTTGTTCCGTATTTTTCCAGAATATCTTTTGCTACAATATGTATGAATGTCTTTTTCATGGTTGTTTTTTTAGTTGACGAGTAAACAAGTTTACAATTAAGATGAGTTAATTTACGTAAAGATATGCAATTAGTTGACGAATAGATCGGTGATAATTATTTTCTGCATACTCGTCAGCTCGTTAAATTACTTACTTGCAGTATTTCATTTCTGAATACATACCATAGGTTTCCTCTAACTTTGTTATAACCCATTTCATGGAGCAGCTGCATGTATTGTCTTACTTGATTGTGGTGACTGATATCTGGTTTTGCAAATTTAAAGTCTACAACAACAATTTCATCGCCTATTTTTATTACCCTGTCAGGACGATATTCTTCAAATCCTTCAGAGCCTTTCTTTGTTATAATTGTTCGTTCAATAAAAGTATCGCTGTTGCCTGAAAACCATCTACTTATAGTTTTGTTGCTAAAACTTTTGTTTAATGTGTTTCGTATGAAGGTTGGAGATACTGTAGTTCCAGATAATAATCCTTCTTTCTCATATTTAGAAATAACATTTTCAACATCATTGATGTTTCTGATTTCTGAAAGCATATTATGGAGAATGTTTCCGGTATCAATGTACTCATTGGTATTTCCACTAATAAATTTATTACTTTCATTGCTCTCTTTGAATGTAATATTAGGTTTATGGGCAGTGAATGTGAGTTCTTCATTAATTTTTGCTTGTTCAAAAACATTTTTAGAAGAATTGCTTTTCATTGCCTGTTTAATGCTTATGTTGCCCCATATAAAAATAGTGCTGTCGTCATCGTTAACGTATTCTGCATCAGAAAATTCTTTAGAGAGATTTACTAAAACTTCTTCTATAAGTTTGCTTCTGCCACTTTTAGTACCATTTTTTCCTAATATAAATAAACTACGACCTGCTCTTGTAAATGCTACATATAGCAAGTTAAGGTTATCAATAATGTTCTGTATGTGCTCATGTTCATAGCATTTGTCATAAACACTGTTTTTCATCTGATTTATATAATAGGCAATTGGTATAATTGGCAGTTCAGAGAATGGTTCTTCTGTGGTTGAACACCAAAGTGTATTACCTTGTTTCTCCGTTGCCCAATCGCAGAATGGGATAATGACATGATCGAACTCGAGCCCCTTGCTACGATGGATTGTCAAAATCCTTATTCCGTCGGATTCGTTAATCTGGATAGACTTTTTATTAAGCTCGTCATTCCAGATACTTATAAAATTATCGATATCCCCAATGTTATCATCAAGATATCTGCGTAGCTCGTCAAAGAATGTGTATACATAGGTATCCTGTCCTTTTATTTTGTCGAGCTCGAATACACGATATATGAATTCTGCCATATCATAGAGGGGCATGCTTGCTATGTTTTTGTAATTTTCAACAAACTCTTTAGGTAGATAATTGTTAATTTTATCGTGCCATTTCAATATTTCGCTTTCAGGCAAATCGTTATTTAAAACTATTTTTTGATATGTTTTAGTAATATAAACTTTAGAGAGTAAATCATCTGGATGGCTAATGAAGTGCAACGCCTCAATAATCAGACAAACACAAGGTGAAGCTTTGAGTTGAAAGGCTTCGTCTGAAACAACTTGAGTGTTTTGAAGGTGTTTAATAAGATAGTCTGCAATGAGAGCGATTTGTTCGTTTGTTCGCGCTAGTATAGCAATGTCGTTAGGATTAACACCTTGTTGGGTAAGTGTTATTATAATGTCTTCAATTTTCTCTAAGGTTGATTCCTTATATTTTTCTTTTGATAGAAGTTTAATATCTACATATCCATCTGTATTAGTTTTATTTGGTATAATTTGCGTTAGTTCATCTGAGTTATAAGCATCATTTATTAGCTTTGCTTCGCTGTTTCCAGAGTTTTCTAGTTGGACAAACTCATAATTTGCCGCATATGTAAAGAACTTATTGTTGAAATCAACGATACGACTAGTTGACCTATAATTTGTCTTTAAAGCTTTTGTTTTAATTTCCTCACTTAAGGTCGGAAATTCATTCTCGATATTGTTGAGTAATTGCCAGTCTCCGGCTCGCCACCTATATATGCTTTGTTTTACGTCACCTACGATTAAATTAGTTGAATCGTTATGCCCCATACAGTCATTGAGAAGTACCTTAAAATTGCTCCATTGAACTGAACTTGTGTCTTGGAATTCGTCAATCATAATGTGCTCAATGCGACTTCCTATTTTTTCAAAAATGAAAGGAGAATCATTATCGTCAATCATTTCGTGGAGTAAATCTTGGGTATTACTGAGTAGGAAACGACCGTATTCCTTGTTTGAATCATTTACTTGTTTTTCTATAGTCTCAAGTAATCGAAGTTCATTAAGATTTCGTTTAGTTAAGGCAACAGACTGTATAAGTCTTGATAATTTTTTGCGTTTCCTTTCTGTCTCGCTAAGAAAATTACATAAAGAATCATTTGCTAACTGAGTTGTTTTGTTAGCATTTACACTTGTTTTTGTTGCCCATGATGCTGGATTGCTAATGTAATCTTCAATTTTTTTATTTGTTTTATCAAAAACACCATTTTTTAGATTTAGGAAGTAGCCGCTTATACCTCTTGACTTACCGCTAATATCATCTGTCTCAAGACCATTGTCGCTGAGTATTTTAAAGAATTCTTCACCTCGATTTTTTAATTCTTTCTCTGCTTTAATTGAGATATTATTAAGTTTTGTCTTATAATTATTGTAACTACTATCGCTATTGAATGTGCTATGAAGTTGTTTTGCCTTTGATCTGTAAGTATGATTGAATATGTTATTACCAAACTTCTTAATGTCTTTGATTATATCCCATTTCTTGTCTTCATTTATTTTCTCTCGAATAAAATTTATTAACCACTCCAGAATTATATCATTATTTTTCAGTTCCTCTATCATATTATCAACTGCAGATTGCTCAATTTGAGAGTCATTCAGCTCAATGCGTAAATTAGCTGTAAGTTGCAGTTCATGAGCTAAATTTCTAAATATTCTTTGGAAGAAAGAATCGATGGTTTCAATTCTGAAATAGTGATAATTGTGAATTAACAAAGAAAGAGTTTCTTTTGCTCTTTTCCTGATTTGTGTTTCTGACAAGCTCAAATCTTGTTTTACGGTCTGAAAATATAAATCAGAACTTGGAAGGTTGTAGGCGATACCATAGAGATGGGTAAGAATTCTTTTTTTCATCTCATCGGTGGCTTTGTTTGTGAATGTAACAGCAAGTGTTTTACGGTAGTTGTCAGGATTGCTGACAACTATTTTAATATACTCAACTGCCAAGCGAAAAGTTTTACCGCTTCCTGCGCTGGCTTTATATATTATTAATCTTTTTGGTGTTTCCATATGTATATTATATAGACAAATCTATGCAAATATACAAAAATCATATAGATATTTTTATCTTTTTGTTAAAAACATTCATTATTTCTGATTAAATTGTTCAAAAGGTGTAGATATTATACATCAATTTAAAATAAAAAAAGAGGATGTGCCTATTTTGACACACCCTCTTTTTACAGCTTATACATATAATATAAGTTATCCTAAATATTTCATCAGAATTTTAGCATTACCGCTATCGCGTAGCTTAGCAATACTCTTTTCTCTGATTTGTCTTACGCGTTCTCTAGTCAAACCGAGTTGGTCACCGATCTCTTCAAGACCTTTTTCATGGCAACCTATTCCAAAGCATTCTCTGATGATTGTTATCTCACGTTCTTTTAAAACTTTATTTAAAACAGAATTAAGTTCTAATGCCATTGATTCATGGTCTACATGTCGATCGGTACGGCTATCTTCTCCACTTGGCATGACATCGAGCATACAGTTATCTTCACCATCTTGGAAAGGTGCATCAATAGAGACATGATGACCATCTGCCATTAGGCTCTGACCTATCTTTTCTTCATCAATATTTGTTGCCTCAGAAAGCTCAGAAACTGATGGGTGACGTTGGTTTTCTTGTTCGAACTTATTAATTTCATGGTTAATTTTGTTGAGTGAACCAACCTGATTTAGAGGAAGTCTTACTATACGACTTTGTTCGGCAATAGCTTGAAGTATGCTTTGGCGAATCCACCAAACAGCATATGATATGAATTTAAAACCACGAGTCTCATCAAATTTCTGAGCAGCCTTAATTAGTCCAATATTGCCTTCATCAATTAAATCGGTGAGAGTAAGTCCTTGATGCTGGTATTGTTTCGCAACAGAAACAACAAAGCGGAGATTGGCTTCTACGAGTTTATTCTTGGCTCGTTCACCTTCAGGACCGCCTTTCTTTATTTTCTGTGCCAATTCAATTTCCTCATCAATGGTAATCAAAGGGGCACGACCTATTTCTACTAAATATTTGTCTAATGCTTCACTTGAACGGTTGGTAATGCTCTTTACAATCTTTAGTTGTCTCATCCTGAAAGTTCCTTGTTTATGTGTAAGTGATTGATTTTCAAAAACTTGAAATGTATTATGGCGAAAATCACTGCAAAAGTACAAATATTTCTTATTTTATAGACAGTTTTTAAAAAATTTTTGTATTAAAAAAGCTTAAAGATTGTGCGCTTTATGGGTTAATTAGTATCTTTGTAACTAAAAAATAGGAATGACCAATAAGCATTATAATGATTATGGAACTTGGATTAGAAATAAATTTCCATTTAGAGTTCAGAAAATTGCAATAGATGGAGGTTTTACTTGTCCAAATAGAGACGGAACAATTTCAAGAGGAGGTTGCTCTTTTTGTGATAATCGCACTTTTAATCCATCATATTGCCATAAAAATGAAAGTATAACTCATCAGATAGCTGCAGGAAAGGACTTTTTTAATAAGAAGTATCCAGACATGAAATATTTAGCTTATTTTCAGGCCTATACAAATACTTATTCATCTGTTGAGAGTTTAAAAAAAATGTATGAAGAGGCTTTGTTATGTGAGGATGTTGTTGGAATTGTTATCGGTACAAGGCCAGATTGTGTTAATAAAGAATTGCTTAATTATTTGGAATCACTTAGCAGACAAACATTTGTTGTTGTTGAATATGGTATAGAGTCTGCTAATAATGAAACACTTATGCGTATTAATCGAGGGCACAGCTTTGAATGTAGTAGACATGCAATAGAAGAATCCTCTGCTCGTGGAATAATGACAGGTGGTCATGTCATTCTTGGATTACCAGGAGAGGATGAAGTAGAAAGTCTGTGCCAAGCACCTTTGATTTCAGATTTACCTCTTACTATGCTCAAAATACACCAGTTGCAAATAATCAAAGGTACTCGCTTGGAAAAAGAGTATATGGAAAATAAATTTCATGTTTATTCTATTAATGAATATATATCACTGGTATCTAAATATATTCAGTTACTGAGGAAGGATTTAGTACTAGAACGTTTTGTCTCCCAGGCTCCTAAAGAAATGGTTGTAGCACCATACTGGGGATTGAAAAACCACGAATTTACAGATAAATTAAACAATTATCTAATGCGAAATAATTGTTATCAGGGAAGTCTTGTTTAAATGTTTTTTGTTTGCAATTAAAAATTGCATATTGCTAAAATCTAATAAAACTTTGAATATACTGTATCACGTAAAAACTTATCTATAGCCGTGTGGTTATGCTCTTTCATGTACTTGTCAATTTTTTTGACATAAGTCGTTTTGAAGAAAGGTCGGCCTATTGATTTGTTCACAAGCCATTGAATTTTTGCCATGTGTATGTCGCGTTCATGCTGGCTTCTTGTTGCAAAGTCTTTAAGAGGGAATCTGCTTATAAGGTAGAAACTTAGACAATCAGGAAGAATGTTATCTCGTTTCATACTTGCACGCTGTTCCTCAGAGTAATATTGGTAATATAATGGATAGTTTTCCCCAAGATATTTATCTAATGATATACCAACAGCCTCGTCGCTAACAATGATGCTCTGTCTAAGTGCACTTATCTGTGCATAAAACATTGGAATCTGCAAGTCTGGTATCCATTTATTTAACTGATGAAACGCTTCAGTTAACTGATTGTTTATATCATCCATTTTTGCATATTGAGTTTCTGCCTCTGTTATGAGGCTTTGGGCAATGGTGTCTTGGAAAAAATTAAGAAATTTATGGTTTATATCAGCATCGTCAACTTGGCCTATTTCAAGAATATCTTCAATCAATATGCGTGTCTCCATTGGGTAACCAGTGCTCATTTGTTGAAGAGCTGAGAAATCTCCAGTTGTTAAATATCGGCTTTGCAAACGATCATAGCGCTGGACTTCGATAAGCGTTTTCTGCTCATCGGCATCCTCTGGTGCACGATTCTTTATGTCACATGCAACAAAGGAAAGAAAAAGTAATAGATAAATAAAAAATGATTTCTTCACTTTGCTAGACTAATTTGCGATGCAAAAATACTAAAAAATATTTTATTTGGCAAAAAAATAGTAAAAAATCGTAAAATTTGCCTATCTAGTATAGATTAACTTTAATTTATTGAAAATTAAAAATCTCAATATGGTTTTATCTTTATTGTTATGTACGTGGAAGTTGATTGTATTTTTTTCGATTTTTTATGTAATATTGCCAAAGTATGGAAAAATTTCTTCGTTCTGCAATGATTATCTCATGGTCTTTATATTGTTTTCTGTCATCATCGAAGTCGTGTCTCCATTTTTTAAAAGCCATTCTAGCCTTTATCACTGCTTTAAAATCACCTAAGTTTCTTTGTAAAAACAGCATTTCAAAAGCTGCGATGTAATCTAAAAAATAACGTACTCTCATAACTTGATTAAGTTCTTTTTGTGGGAGGTTTTTATATAGCATTGTAAGGTTATTGCGAAAGTTCAAATATGTTTTATGTGGATTTGATTTTGGCAATGTTCCTCCTCCAACATGATATACTTTGCTATAGGGGACAAAGCATATTCTATATCCATTTAGTTTCAATCTCCAGCAATAGTCTATTTCTTCGCAGTGAGCAAAGAATCTTCCATCAAGTCCTTTAACCTTATTATATAAACGCGCGCGCGTTAGCATGCAAGCTCCAGTTGCCCAGAATATGTCACAAACATCGTCATATTGACTTTTGTCAGTTTCTATTGTATTGAAAATCCTTCCTTTGCAAAATGGATATCCATACTTATCAATATATCCACCTGCAGCTCCAGCATATTCAAACTTGTTTCTATCATGTATAGCTAACAGTTTTGGTTGACATGCGGCTACATCTTTGTTTTTATCCATAAATTCAACAAGTGCCTCAAGCCATCCCTCTGTTACTTCGACGTCACTGTTTAGTAACAAATAATATTCTGCATCAATTTGTGCCAGTGCACGATTATATCCTTCAGCAAAACCATAGTTTTTGTCTAGCATTATTAGATTGACGTCTGGAAAATCATTATTTAATAGTTCAATAGAATTATCTGTTGATGCATTATCTGCTACATAAATGGATGCACCTTTTGAATAGGTTATAACAGAAGGTAGGTATTGGGACAACATTTTTGCACCATTCCAGTTTAATATTACAATTGCTATTTTCTCCATTTTTTTATATTAATTTGCACATAAGTGCAGTTTTATCATGATTGAAAGATTCCAGTCTAACTCTTATTAATTGATTATCATAGCGTTCGTTTGTTAAAGTTGATGGCAGCTCAACCCTGATATAATTGCGTGTAAATCCATGCATTGATTTTCCCCTTACTGCTTTTTCAAATAAAACTTCAGCTTCACTGCCGATATGTCTTTCGTAGAAATTATAAGTCTTTTTGTCTGAAAGTTCAAGTAAACGCTTTGAGCGTATTTTCTTCTCTTTGTCGTCTACTATATATGGAATATTTAATGCTGCAGTACCAGGTCTTTCGCTATATGGAAATACATGAAACTGGGTTATATCTAAATTATTTAAGAAATTATATGTTTCCTCAAAATATTCAGGTTTTTCCCCCCTTGTTCCAACCATGACATCAACACCAATAAATGCATCAGGCATTAATTCTTTTATTTTTTTTATTTTATTAGCAAATAGATTGGTATCATATCTACGGTGCATTAGTTTTAGTATAGCATCAGAACCGCTTTGTAGGGGAATGTGAAAGTGAGGCATGAATGCTCTACTCTGAGAACAGTATTCTATGAGCTCGTCTTCTAATAGATCTGGTTCCAAGCTACTAATTCTGAAACGGCTTATGCTTTTAACTTTGTCTAATGCCTTTACAAGGTCGATAAATCTTTCTCCTGTGTTTGCTCCAAAATCACCTATATTAACTCCAGTCAATACTATTTCTTTTCCTCCCTCGGTTGCAGCTTGTTCTGCCTGATTGACAAGTGAACTTATTGATGGACTCCTTGAAAATCCTCTTGCATATGGGATTGTGCAATATGTGCAGAAATAGCTGCATCCATCTTGGACTTTCAAGAAAAAACGAGTTCTATTTCCGCGAGAACAGCTTGGAGTAAAACTAGTAATGTCTTTTGTCCTGGTGGTATGGATACGCTTATTTTTAGTAATACCTGTCCACGCTTCATTTAAGAATTCTATCAATTTTGCTTTTTCATTAGAACCCAAAACTAAATCTACCCCGTCTAATTCTCCTACTTCTTGAGGTTTTAGTTGAGCATAACATCCTGTAACAACAACAAATGCATTAGGGTGATTGCGTACCATACGGTTTATGGCTTGTCTGCATTTGTGGTCTGCAACTTCAGTTACAGAGCATGTGTTTATCAAGCATATATCAGCATTTTCACCGTTTTTTGCTGTAATCACCCCCATGTCATGTAGCATCTTCCCGAAAGTAGATGTCTCAGAAAAATTCAGTTTACATCCTAAAGTATAATAGGCAGCTTTTTTGCCTTGAAAAGCAGATGTGTCAATCATATTTTATTATATAATGTTTGTGCGTGCTATTATTTATATATTTACGCCATATAAAATGCAAATTTACAAATAAAAGTTGAAATAGCAATTTTGAATAATAAAATAATAGGCTAAAAATCATTTTTTTGTTATGATTTTTCAGAACATCATTATTTTAACATTATTTTAACTTTTATATATCCCTGATTATCAGCGGTTTATGAAAAAGTTACAAAAATGATTGAAAAAAACTACTAAAAAAGAGTACATCGTATAAAAAAAATATTTACCTTTGCATCGTTTTAATAAACTAATGATTGTTTTACAGATTTAAAAAGCAAAGAAAAAATGAAAAAGATTTTATTCGCAGCTGTAGCTTTCGTAGCTATGTCATTTGTTGCATGTAACGAGAACAAAACTGAAGCTCCTGCAGTTGAAGGTGATTCACTTGAAGTAGTTGATTCAATGGCTCAGGATTCTATGACAGTTGATTCTACTGTTGTTGACAGTGCTGCTGTTGATAGCGCAGCTCAGGCTTAATAGCTCAGTTGCAAAAAGATCTACTGCTGTTTAAACAGTGGAACGATGACCGTCAGACTTTTGTCTGACGGTTTTTATTTTTAATACATATATATCCTGATACAAAATGTTAATGATGTCTGATACATGACACATATTTTCTAAAAATATGTATTATTTAGACTCTTTCTACGGATTTTATCCCTTTAATCGTTTTCATCTTTTTTATAAGTGAGTCAAGCATATTAATATCCTCAACCTGTACAGAAATATTTCCCCAAAACACTCCGTCATTACTGTCTATGTTTATTGAGCGCAAAATTGCATTGCATTCTTTTTGTATTATACTTGTAATGTTATTGACAATTCCTATATCATCATGCCCAGTTATTTTAAGGGGTATGGCATACATATTATTGCCTTTTCCACTCCATTGCGCTTTTATTATTCTGTATCCAAAGCGCTTTCGCATTTCTGGTGCATTCGGACAGTCAGTTCTGTGAATCTTTATACCGCCACTTACTGTAACAAATCCAAAAATTTTATCACCATAAAGAGGATGGCAGCATTTTGCTAGACTATAATCTACGCCATTTACATTTTTGTCAATAGTTAGGATGTCGTCTTGTTTGTTTGTTTTGAACTGTTCTTGTACATCAAAAGAGAAATTCTCAGCACTTTTATGATGTGCATGCCTTGCCCCTTTTGTGTTTTCTTCTTTTATCTGAATGTACTTTTCTATTATATCATTTGGTTCTAAACGTCCGTCAGTAATTTGTTTGTAGAATTCGGTAGTTTCCTTGAATCCAAATTTCTTTACTACTTGTGAAATGATATTTTCTTCAATATCTATCTTTCTGTTTTTTAATCTTCGTGCCAAAAGCTCTTTTGCATATACTCCATCTTTTACTTTTATTTCTTTGAGTGAAAGACGAATCTTAGACTTTGCATGACTTGTTTTTACTATCTGAAGCCACTCTTGTTTTGGCTTCTGGGTGATATTTGTAATTATTTCAATTTGGTCACCGCTTTTTATTGTTTCACGGAAATTTACCATTTTACCATTAATCTTCGCTCCAACGCATTGGTTGCCTACGCGCGAATGTATGCGATATGCAAAATCAAGTACAGTTGCTCCTTTGGGAAATTTATACAAATCTCCTTTAGGGGTGAAAACAAAAACTTCATCTTCATAAAGATCCATTTTAAACTGGTCCATTGCCTGCAGACCATCTCCAGCTTCAAGTGCAGTTCTTATATTAGTTAACCATTCGTCAATGCCACTTTCTCCTTTTATGCCTTTATATCTCCAATGGGCAGCCAGTCCTCGTTCTGCGATTTCGTCCATACGCTCAGTTCTGATTTGCACTTCAATCCATTTATCTTCAGGTCCTAATACTGTGATGTGTAGACTTTCATATCCATTGCTTTTTGGAACAGAAAGCCAGTCTCTGAGTCTTTTTGGATTTGGTTGATACATATCTGTGATAATAGAGTATGCTTGCCAGCAACTCATTTTTTCTTTATCGAAAGGCGCATCAATAATAATTCTAATTGCAAACAAATCGTATATTCCTTCGAATCCGCATTTCTGTTTTTTCATTTTTTGCCATATAGAATGAATGCTCTTAGTTCTTCCTTTGATGTGAAAATTGAGTCCAGCTTCTTTCAATCTTTCTTCAACAGGTCTGATGAACTGGTTGATATATGCATCACGTGAACGTTTTGTAGCATTAAGTTTGTCTTTAATCATGTAGTAGGCATCATGCTCAAGATATTTTAAGCTTAAATCTTCTAGTTCGCTTTTCAATTTGTATAGTCCAAGTTTATGTGCAAGTGGAGCATATAAGTACGATGATTCTTCACTTACCCTAAGTTTTGCATCAAGATTTTTCGTGTCTCTAATTTGTCGCATTAGGTTTACCCTGTCTGCTATCATAATTAATATAACACGCATATCTTCAGCAAATGATAGAAGTAGGTTCCTGAAGTTTTCACTTTCTATTATTGGACTTTTTTTGTAAAGTTCTTGTATTCTTACCAAACCATTGATGATACGTGAAACAGGTTCGCCATATAATTCTTTAATTTCATCAGTTGTATAATTGTTGTATAGCATCGAGAAATACAAGAGAATGGCCAAAACTCCGTCGTTGCGTAGACTTTCTTCTTCTATGGCTATAATTGCAGTTTGTAGTCCAAACAATATTGATAAATGCCCAAATATATCCCTTGAAATCTTTTCTTCATATAGACTCTTGTCTATAAGATTGTCTATAAGTCTGATTGAATTTTCGTCGTTTTTCGGTAAAATTTCAATTAATTTATTTCTTAAGCTGGATATTAATTGTTTCTCTGATAATGTTATTTCTGAATTTTCCATTTCAAAGCATTATTATATGATTAAAATGAATAATATTTAATTTTGTATGTCGCAAAGATACTTTTTTTTCTTGAATTATTCGCCATTTACAGAAAATAGATTTAATTTTGTAACATAATTTTAAAAGAACTCTAAAAACTACAATGAATATGTTTACAGAACTTGATAGACGACAAATGGCATCAAACGGAATTACAGAAGAGCAAGTTAACCAGCAATTAAAGCAATTTGAAAATGGCTTTCCTTTTCTCAAACTAAAATCAGCCGCATCAGTAGGTAATGGTATAATTAAGCTTGATGATAAAAGTATTAAGCACTATATAGGTGTATGGAATTCATATCTGAAAAAAGGTAATGATATAGTGAAATTCGTGCCTGCTTCTGGTGCAGCATCGCGAATGTTCAAGGATCTTTTTGCTTTTTATGATGCAAATTATGATATCCCCCAAACTGGTTTTGAAAAGCGTTTTTTTGATAATATAAAGTCTTTTGCATTTTACAAAGAACTTAATGATAAATGTATTGAGAAAAATGGAATTAGTGTTGAAGAATTAATTCATGCAGGTAAATATAAAATGGTGGTTGACTATCTTTTAAATGAAAAAGGCTTAAATTATGGTCAGCTACCAAAGGGACTTCTATCTTTCCATAAACAAAATGATGAAGTCCGTACTCCAATGGAAGAGCATTTAGTTGAAGGTGCAGCATATGCAGCAAGTGCTGGCATTGCCAAAGTACATTTTACTGTCAGCAAAGAACATCGTGAATTGTTCAAAGAATTAGCTAGACATAAATCTGCAATTATTGAAAAAGAATTTGGTTTAAAAATGGATATTTCTTTTTCTGAGCAAAAAACTTCAACTGATACAATAGCTGTTGATATGAATAATAAGCCTTTCAGAAATTATGACGGTTCTTTGCTTTTTCGACCAGGAGGTCATGGCGCATTGATTGAAAATTTAAATGATATTAATGCGGATATAGTTTTTATCAAGAATATTGATAATGTTGTTCCTGATAGACTAAAGAAAGAGACGATAACATATAAAAAAGTAATTGCAGGTTTGTTGGTAAGTGTTCAAGAAAAAATTTTTGAATACTTGAGGCTGTTAAATGAAAGTCAGTTGGATAGAGCTCACTTGTTAGAGATTGCTGATTTTATGGAAAAACAATTGTCGTTTGGACTACCTGATGTGGAGAACTTCACAGAAGAACAATTGTGTAAATATCTGAAACAAAAATTGGATAGACCTATACGAATTTGTGGTGTTGTTAAGAATGTCGGCGAACCTGGCGGTGGTCCATTCCTAATAATTGAAGATGATGGTTCTGTTTCTTTACAGATTCTTGAGTCTTCACAAATAGATAAGTCTAATCCGGAATATGTGCGTATGTTTGCAGAAGGAACACATTTTAACCCTGTTGATCTTGTGTGTGCGATAAAGGATATTCATGGGAAACCGTTCGACTTGTTGAAGTTTGTTGATGGTTCTACAGGGTTTATTAGTTATAAGAGTAAAGATGGACGTGAACTTAAAGCTTTAGAATTGCCAGGTTTATGGAATGGTGCTATGAGTAATTGGAATACACTTTTTGTTGAGGTTCCTCTTGTAACTTTTAATCCAGTAAAGACGGTTAATGATTTGTTGCGTGATGAACATCAGGGATAGAGTAAACTTCATTTTGTATATTTTCTGTAACTAAAGTACAGCTTTTCAACAAAAAGTTGTACCTTTGTAGAGTTTTAACATATATACCTGTCAATGAAAGAAAGTATCAGAGAAAAAGCGAGATTGAAACTCACTAATTACCTTGAAGGAAGCGATCATCGGAAAACACCTGAGAGGTTTGCCATCCTTGATGCTATCTATAGTTTGCCTAAGCATTTCACATTGGAGGAATTGAGCGAAGACTTAGTGAAAAAACATTTTCCAGTAAGTCGCGCCACTCTTTACAGTTCTATACGTATGTTCCTTGAATTGAGGCTTGTAGTGCGTCATAATTTTTTGACGGGGACAAAGTACGAGGCTTGTCTGCAAAATGAAGAACATTGCCATCAAATATGCACAGTTTGTAGCAAAGTAACAGAATTGCAATTACCTGAGGTTGTTGATGCTGTCAATCAAGCGCATTATCATCGTTTCAAAAAAGATGGTTTTTCTTTATACATATATGGAATTTGTAGTAGTTGTCAAGCAAAAATAACAAAAAGAAAGAGGAAAGAGGAGAGGGAAAAGAATAAGAAAACATAAAAATTAAATTTTGTGTTTGCGTATAATCATTATCTGATTGACTCTATGATATTGTTAGGATCGCAAGTTCATCTTCTCGTTTCTTTCAAGAAAAATATAACTAAAAAATGAAAACAGCAAAAGTAGATGTCCTGCTTGGTTTGCAGTGGGGCGATGAAGGTAAAGGTAAAGTGGTAGATGTGCTAACACCTCATTATGATGTTGTTGCACGTTTTCAGGGTGGTCCAAATGCAGGTCACACATTGGAGTTTGAAGGTCAAAAATATGTGTTGCGTAGCATACCTTCTGGAATATTTCAAGGCGGAAAGGTTAATGTAATTGGAAATGGTGTCGTATTAGCACCAGATTTGTTTATGGAGGAAGCAAAAGCCCTTGAACAAAGTGGCCATGAACTTAAGAGTCGCTTACACATTTCAAAGAAAGCACATCTTATCATGCCAACTCATAGAATTCTTGATGCAGCATTAGAAGCTGCAAAAGGAAGAAGTAAAGTAGGAACTACTGGTAAGGGAATCGGTCCTACATATACTGACAAGATTTCAAGAAATGGTCTTCGTGTTGGCGATATTTTTGAAGACTTTGAAACTAAATATGCTGAGCATAAGGCACGTCATGAGCAGATGTTACGTAATCTCAACTATACAAATTATGATATTACTGAAGTTGAGAAGAAATGGATGAATGGAATTGAATATCTGCGTAAATTCCCAATTGTTGATAGCGAACATGAAATTAATAAGTTACTCCGTGATGGAAAGAGTGTACTTTGTGAAGGAGCTCAAGGTACAATGCTAGATGTTGATTTTGGTAGTTATCCATTCGTAACTTCATCAAATACAATTTGTGCTGGCGCTTGTACTGGTTTAGGAATAGGACCAAACAAAATAGGTCATGTTTTTGGTATAATGAAGGCTTATTGTACACGTGTTGGTGCAGGTCCATTCCCTACAGAACTTTTTGATGAAACAGGTAATGAAATGCGTCGTATTGGACATGAATTTGGTGCAGTTACTGGTAGAGAGCGTCGTTGTGGTTGGATTGACCTTGTAGCTTTGCGTTATGCCATCATGGTTAATGGTGTTACCAATCTTATTATGATGAAGAGTGATGTACTTGATACGTTCTCTACAATTAAAGCATGTGTCGCTTATCGTAAAGATGGAGTGGAAACACGTGACTTCCCATATAATATTACGAGCGGAATCGAACCTGTGTATAAAGAATTAAGAGGATGGCAAACAGATATGACTAAGATGACATCACCATCTCAGTTCCCAGTGGCATTTAATGAATATGTTCATTTCCTTGAAGAACAGCTTGAGACTCCTATATCAATTATTTCTATAGGTCCAGACCGCGAACAGACCATAATGTTAGACAATATGAACTTGTAAAAACATGAAAGTTTCAATTCCAAAGGGTACACGCGACTTTTCGCCTGAAGAAATGTCGAAGCGTAATTATATTTTTAATACAATAAAAGATGTTTATGCCCTATATGGTTATCAGCAGATAGAGACTCCGTCAATGGAGACTTTGTCTACTCTTATGGGTAAATATGGAGAAGAAGGCGATAAGCTATTATTCAAAGTCATTAATTCTGGAGATTTCCTTAGTAAGGTTAGTGATGAAGAATTGGCAGAACGCAATATACCACATCTTTCATCGAGACTATGTGAGAAAGGATTACGTTATGATTTAACAGTTCCTTTCGCACGATATGTGGTTATGCATCGTGATGAATTGCAGATGCCATTTAAGCGTTATCAGATTCAGCCAGTTTGGAGAGCTGACCGTCCGCAAAAAGGTCGTTACCGTGAGTTCTATCAATGTGATGCAGATGTTGTTGGTTCTGATTCGTTGCTAAATGAGGTTGAGTTAATGCAAATTATAGACACAGTATTCACTAGATTTGGTATTAGAGTTCAGATAAAAATTAATAATCGAAAAATACTGACTGGTATTGCTGAAGTCATTGGTGCTGCCGATAAAATAGTTGATATAACGGTTGCAATTGACAAACTTGATAAAATTGGTATAGATAACGTAAATGCAGAGTTGCGCAACGTAGGATTATCTGATGAAGCCATAGATAAGTTGCAACCAATCATTTTGCTTTCAGGTACTAATGATGAGAAACTTGGAGTTATTTCTAATGTTCTTGTTAGCTCTGAAGTTGGTCTTAAAGGTGTGGAAGAAACAAAGTTTATTCTTGATACGTTAAAGAAATGTAACTTGAAAAACGAAATGCAGCTTGACCTTACTTTGGCGCGCGGATTAAACTATTATACAGGTGCGATATTTGAAGTCAAAGCACTTGACACTCCTATGGGCAGTATTACAGGTGGTGGTCGATATGATAATTTGACAGGTATATTTGGAATGCCAGGTTTGAGTGGAGTTGGCATATCGTTTGGAGCAGACCGCATATTCGATGTTCTTAACACACTTGATCTCTATCCGAAAGAGGCAGTCAATTCCACACAGATTCTCTTTATAAATTTTGGAGAAAGTGAAACAGCTTATTGTATGCCTATAGCTAATAAATGTAGACAGGCAGGAATTAGAACCGAAATATATCCAGATAAGTCAAAAATGAAGAAACAGATGAGTTATGCTAATGGGCGTGGAATCCCATTTGTTGCTCTAGCTGGTGAGAATGAAATGTCGGAAGGAAAAATAACACTGAAAAACATGAATACAGGTGAACAACAAATGATAGAAACGGATGAACTAATCACAATATTAAAATAGTAATTGATGTGAATAGATACAAAGTTGTAAGTCATTGCTTTAACACCATTGTATGATTGTATAATGAAATATTTTTTTTAATTTAATTGGTATAAAACATTATGAAGAAGAAGTTTATTTGTACTGTATGTGGATATATCCACGAAGGAACAGAGGCTCCAGAAAAGTGCCCAATTTGTAAGGCTCCAGCAGCAAAGTTCAAGGAGTTGGTTGATGACAAGACTGCAGCATTTGCAACAGCTCACGTTCTTGGTGCAGCTCGTAATGAAGGTGCTGACGATGAGATGATTAAAGATCTCAAGAACCATTTTGATGGTGAGTGTGGTGAGGTTGGTATGTATCTAGCCATGAGTCGCCAGGCAGATCGTGAAGGCTATCCTGAAATAGCTGAAGCTTTCAAGCGCTATGCATTTGAAGAGGCTGAACATGCTGCTAAGTTTGCAGAGCTATTAGGTGATGTTCTTGGAGATACAAAGGCTAACCTTGAGGCACGTATCGCAGCAGAACGTGGCGCTTGTGAAGACAAGTTCCGCATTGCAAAGAATGCAAAGGCTGCAGGTATGGATGCAACCCATGACACAGTTCATGAAATGGCAAAGGATGAAGCTCGCCATTGTGCTGGATTTATGGGGCTGCATAAGCGTTTCTTTGAGTAAAGACATTTCTCATAAAAACTCATTATTGAATAAAAGGAAGTTGATAGTCAGCTTCCTTTTATTTTTTTTACTTTCATTATAAAAGCACCTAAAATACCCTTTTTAACAGTATATTTTCTTAGAGTTTTTCAATATACATCGTTGTTTTTTTAAAAATATTATTACTTTTGCATAATTTAGTTTTAGACAACAAAAGTTGCGATAAGTAGAAATAAATATTAAAACATATTCAAATGAAAAAATTACTACAAATTAAACTACTCTTATTGTTATTTGCTACAGTAAGTATTGGTTCCAGTGCAGGAGAAGTTTATTCTCTTTCAGAACTGAAGAATGCGAATACTACTTCAGATCTTGTAATTAAAGATGGTTACAAAGTTCAGATTCTTGTGAATAATGGTTATGACATTTATTTATGGGATGGTTCTTCTGGTATTTGTTTACTTGATGGCGCGTACAATGCTCTTAATAAACCAGCTGGAACAATGATAACAAGTGGAACTATCAAATGTTATGCGTCTGCTTACCAATCTGGAGCATTTGAACGTAGCACTATAACTGATATAACTACTACTGCTCCGGAAGATTTTATTCCTCCTATGGTTTATGAGGCATGGGAGGTTGATCAAGATAAAGTTTTTGATTATGTTAAGGTGAAAGGAGTGTTTTGCAAGGAAACATCAGAATGGGGTTATACATATTACTGTATAAAAGACGATTACAACACATTGGCTGTAAGCAATTCACTTAATATCGACATAGATTTGGAAGAGTTTGTTGGAAAGAATGGATATTTTACACTTCTATACTATTCTTCTGAATTTTTAGCCCCACTAAATGCAAATTTCTCCAATCAAGATGGAGAACAATCAATGGAGGATGTTGCAATGCCTGAATTCTCTTTGAGTGGCGGTGAGGTTGAAAAAGGTACTCAGCTGTCAATCTCTCAGCCACAGGATGCAATGATTGTATATACTGTAGACGGTACAATTCCTTCCTACGCAAATAATAATGGTTGTGTATATGAAGAACCAATAACAATTGATCATGATATGACTGTAAAGGCAATTGCTGTTGCAGACGATGAACGTGAAAGTGAAGTTGCTGAAGTTTCATTTACAGTTATTAAGCCTGGTGATAAAGTCAAAGTAGCTCTATGGAGTGAGGATTGGTCTACAGGCGAATATGGCGATTATGTGAAAGATATTGAAAATGCAAATGCAATATATTCAATGCAGGAGGAAATGAATGTGTATTATACAGAGGTTCGAACTTCGGACAATGCTGGTGGCGAATCTCCTGAACTCTTTATGCCACGTTATGCTGGCAAGGTAGAGCATTTTGTTGCCACTATAAATCTAAAAGGTGTTTTTGGGAATATGAGCCTTTCATTCAAAAGTACTGATGACATTAATGCTCCAACAATCACTATATCATCACCAACCGAAGGTGTTGTGGTTAATGATGTTACACCTGTTGGTTGTAAGATATACGTTCCTGAAGGCACTGAAAAATTGCAGCTTGTTTTCGGTAATACAAAAACGACTAAAGGTGGTATCTATTTTGATGATTTCTTGTTGACTGGAGAAAAAGATATTGCTTCTGAACCTGTCCATGTTGATATGCCAGCATTCTCACCTGAGAGTGGTGAGGTTGAGAAAGGAACTAAGGTTACAATTTCTCAACCTGAAGCAGCAATGATTATATACACTGTAGATGGAACAATCCCTTCTTTCTCTGAAGAAAATGGATATGTATATGAATCTCCAATTAGAGTAAATAATGATATGACTATTAAGGCGATTGCTGTTGATAATGATGGTAATGAGAGTGATGTTGCTGAAGTAACATATACTATTCTTGTAGATGATATGATTACTCTGTGGTATGAGGATTGGAGTTCTGCATCTGGTGCTACTACCGATTTGTGGCCTAGTGAAGTTAATAATCCTGTTGCAGTATATTCAATGAATAAGGAGCAACCTGTATATATAGGAACAAAGCAGACCGACCGAGCAGGTGGTGAAGCACCAGAACTAGCTCTTCCAAAACAAAATCGTAACGAACAGTGGATTGCTGATGTAAACTTGAATGGCTTCTATGGAGAAATGAAATTATCTTATTTAGTAAACAAATTAGAGGGACTTAGTATTACAACTGAAACTCAAGGTGTAACAATTGGTGAAATTGGTGAAACAAGTTGTACTGTAAATGTGTCTGAACCAATTGAAACAGTTAAATTCATTTTTGCTAATAATAGTGATGAGTATATTTATATTGATAATATTCGTTTAAAGTCTCCACGCCAAGAACCAATTGATATTACTCTTAAAATTGGCAATGGTGGATATACAACTCTTTATTATGGTAAGTATAATGTAATACTGCCAGAAGAATCAGGACTATCTGCGGCAACTTATTCTCTCAATGATGGAAAACTTCAACCTGAAACTGCTTTTGATGATATGATTTTTGCTGGATATGCAGTTGTTGTTAAAGGTAATGAAGGAACTTATACTCTTAAGGGAGAACTTGTCGCTCCAGATGATGTAATGCCGTATTTGAGCTATGGAGATCTGCGAGGAACCGATAATGAAGAAATAACTCAGGGCAATGGACTTTTCTACAAGTTTGCAGATCAGGATGAAGGTGTTGGTTTCTATCTCTCTGATACAACACCAGCAGGACAAGCTTTCATAAATAAAGCACATGAGGCATATCTAACTATTAATGGTACACAAATTAAAGAAGATACTCCTATTGCCTACCTTCTCAATGGTGACATAATTACCACTGTAAATACTGTAAGTTGTGGTGACTACAATATACATCATGAGATTTTCAATCTTGCAGGTCAACGCATAAACAAGTCAATGATAAAAAAGGGTATTTATATTATTGATGGGAAAAAAGTAGTTAAATAATTCACTTTGTAGTCTTCCAATTTCTATCTAAGAGTTTTAAGTTAAGTTTTTTGAGTGAAATATACTCCAAATCTTGGCTTAAAACTCTTTTTTTATGAGTTTTTATTTGTAAAATCTCTAATTATCTATGTGTGGAATTATTAAATAATTTCTCTATTTACTAAACATTTTATCTTATAGATTTTATAGTTATATTTACTGCTCAGATAATTGTCTCATTTTATGAAAAATTTTGACAAACCGCCTTGTTTTTGATAAAAAACATCCTCTGTAACCTGTTAAAATTCCCCTGTCTTCATAATTCCCACCTGCTACGTTTTACGTGCTTAGAAAAGAAATCGCAAACGCTAACAAACTTTTCAATCATGAATATCGGTTAAAATTGTTCGTAACCTTTAAGTATATTGATTAACAACTTCATAGATTTTAAGTTTTCAGCGTGCCAAACAGAAATTTGTACCGAATTTAACGGCAACGTTAGCGTTAATGGTAATTTTATGAAATATTTTAATAAAAAACTAATTTGTTTTCATGAAAAAATATATAATTCCAACTTCAAAGTTCATTTCAGAGAACGATTCGGATTTTATCTGCATGGTTTTAATCCTATACCTGAAGGTGGTGACCAACTCTCTAAGGAGTATGATTTTGAGGAATTTGAAGAAGATGAGGCCAAACATAAAAATAAAGAACTAAGAGAGTTGCCAAGCAACTCTCTTAGTTAGTCAAAAAAGTCGGGACTACGCATAAGTAATCCCGACTTTTATGAAACTTTTTTTTATGCTTTTTTTACTTAAAATGGAGTGGGGCTAAAGCCCCTTTAATCCTTTCAGTGCCGATTCTATTGCTGCAATTTTTTCAAGTGAGTCTGTTTCTTTTTTGCGCTCAAGTGCAACGACTGCCTCTGGGGCATGTGCGACAAACTTTTCGTTTTGTAGTTTCTTTCTAACACCATTAAGGAATCCTTCAAGGTGCTTCAATTGAGCTTCTAGTTTTTCTATTTCTGCAGAAACATCGATGAGATGTCCTAGAGGGATTGCATATTCAATTGTTCCAACCATGAAAGATGATGCATCAGTAGGCTTTTCTGGAACAGTCTCTATAGCATCAACATTTGCCATTTTCATTATCATTAGATCATATTGCATATAGGAGTTATTCTCTATAGCTAAAAGGTGTAACTGTTCTTTTGGCGAAATGTTTTTCTGGTTGCGAATAGTTCTTACGCTTGATATTATTTGCTTTGTAGCCTCAATGTCAGATACTATTTTATGGTCATCATTAGATGGAGTTCCAATAATGAGTTGCTCACGCATGATAGAATCTCCGTCAGAACGCGTGTATAGAGCCTGCCATAGTTCTTCTGTAATGAAAGGCATGAAAGGATGGAGCATTTTGAGCAGACGATCAAAGAAACTGAGTGTAGTCTCAAATGTGGTTTTGTCAATAGGAGAACCATAAGCTGGTTTTACCATTTCCAGATACCAATTCGAGAACTCATCCCAGAATAGTTGGTATACAGTCATTAGCGCCTCTGATATTCGGTACTTACTGAAAAGGTCATTTAGTTCTTCATTTACAATTCTCAACTTTGCTTCAAACCATTTTGTTGCTATCTTGCATTCACCAGGTTGAGTCTTTTCTGTTACTTCCCAACCTTTAACAAGGCGGAATGCATTCCATATTTTATTACAGAAATTACGACCTTGCTCGCAAAGTGCCTCATCAAATAAAATGTCATTACCTGCAGGTGCTGCAAGCATCATTCCCATGCGTACACCATCTGCTCCATATTTGTCAATTAGCATAAGCGGATCGGGAGAATTACCTAAACTCTTTGACATTTTTCTGCCAAGTTTATCGCGCACAATACCTGTGAAATAAACATGTTTGAAAGGCATTTCCTTACGATATTCGTAGCCTGCCATAATCATACGTGCTACCCAGAAGAATATGATATCTGGACCTGTTACTAGATCGCTTGTAGGGAAGTAGTAGTTTATTTCATCATTGTCAGGATTGTTGATACCATCGAATACAGAAATAGGCCACAACCAAGAAGAAAACCAAGTGTCAAGGCAGTCGCTATCTTGTTCTAAATCATTTGCTTTTAGATTTTCATTTCCTGACTGTTGGCGCGCTTTAATCAATGCTTCTTCTGTACTTTCTGCAACAACAACACCGCCATCATAATAATAAGCAGGAATTCTATGTCCCCACCATAGTTGACGAGAAATACACCAGTCTTTGATGTTTTCTAACCAGTGACGGTATGTATTCTTATACTTTATTGGGTAGAATTTTATGTCGTCATTCATTACTGGCTCTAGAGCTAAATCTGCAAAGTGCTTCATTGACAAGAACCACTGAGTTGATAGTTTGGGCTCAATCGGAACGTTAGTACGCTCAGAATATCCCACCTTGTTATCATAATCCTCAACTTTTTCGATCAGGTCTGCTTCGCGTAAGTCTTTTTCAATTTGTTTTCTGACATCCATACGGTCCATTCCAATATACATGCCTGCAGCTTCAGAAATAGTGCCGTCATCATTGAAGATATCAATAGTTTCAAGATTGTGTCTTATTCCAAGTGCATGGTCGTTGATATCGTGTGCCGGTGTAACTTTCAGACATCCTGTTCCAAATTCAACATCAACATAATCATCTTCAATAACAGGAATCTCACGTCCCACGATAGGTACTATCACATGCTTGCCTTTGAGCCATGTGTTTTTCTCATCATTTGGATTAATACACATTGCGGTATCACCCATGATAGTTTCTGGGCGCGTAGTTGCTACAATTGCATATCTACTTGGATCTTCAACAACCTTGTAACGCAGATAATATAATTTTGAATGTTCTTCTTTATATATAACCTCCTCGTCAGACAAGGCAGTAAGGGCTTTAGGATCCCAGTTCACCATTCTTGCACCTCTATATATAAGTCCTTTCTCATATAAATCGCAAAAAACCTTAATGACACCCTTAGAACGTGTTTCGTCCATTGTGAAAGCTGTACGTTCCCAATCACAGCTCGCGCCTAATTTTCTTAATTGTTGCAGAATAATACCTCCATGCTCATGTGTCCAGTCCCAAGCATGTTTTAGAAATTCATCGCGTGAAAGGTCTGTTTTCTTTATACCTTGTTGAGCCAGTCTGTTAACCACTTTTGCTTCTGTTGCAATTGATGCATGGTCAGTACCTGGTACCCAGCAAGCATTTTTTCCTTCCATTCTTGCCCTTCTGACCAAGATGTCTTGAATTGTATTGTTAAGCATATGTCCCATATGTAATACACCAGTTACATTTGGCGGAGGAATGACTACCGTATATGGTTGTCGATTATCGGGTTTTGAACGAAATAGATGATTGTCCATCCAGTATTGATACCATTTCGATTCGACTGCTTGCGGATCGTACTTGCTTGCTAATTCCATATTTTTAATTTATCTTGTTTTTATTCCAATAATTAATTATCGTTATCTTTAGTCTTTCATAAGAAAAAGAATTTTGTATCTTTTTACCTTATTTATTATAAAAAACGATGCAAAAATACGAAAAATAGATTGAAAAATAGTACTTTTGTAGCATAAATTAAAAATTATATGCACACAAGAGAAGAAAAGTTAGCTGCTTTCGGTAGATTGTTAGATGTTTTAGACACTTTAAGGGTTAAATGTCCATGGGATAAGAAGCAGACAAATGAAAGCTTGCGTCCAAATACAATTGAAGAAGTCTTTGAGTTATGCGATGCTCTTATCAATAATGACAAAAAGAACATCTGCAAAGAATTAGGTGACGTATTGATGCATATTTGTTTCTATGCTCTTATGGGAAGTGAGACTAAAGATTTTGATATAGCCGATGTTTGTAATACTGAAGCTGACAAGTTGATTTTCCGCCACCCACATGTATATCCACCTAAACACAATGAAAGAACTGAAGAATATACAGGAGCAAAAACAAGTGATGAGGTTTTGCAGAACTGGGAGCAGATCAAGCTTAAAGAAAAAGATGGCAACAAGAGAGTTCTTTCTGGCGTGCCTAGTGCATTGCCTTCACTTATTAAGGCCTATAGAATCCAAGACAAAGCTAGAAATGTTGGTTTTGATTGGGCTGAGCGTGATGATGTATGGGCTAAAGTTCATGAAGAATTAAATGAGCTTGAGGTGGAGCTGAAAAAGAATGATAAGGAAAAGTCAAGTATGGAACTTGGAGATTTTCTTTTCAGCGTTATCAATGCAGCAAGGTTGTACCATCTTAATCCGGATAACTCTCTAGAGAAAACAAATCAGAAGTTTATCCGAAGATTTAATTATATTGAAGACCATTCTATTAAGATAGGAAAACCTCTAAGCGAAATGTCTCTCCAAGAAATGGATGCACTGTGGACTGAGGCTAAGCAGAAGGAACATTATTAAAATTAATGTATAATTTAATTAAATATAAATAGAATAATATGAGAAATATACATATTATAATTGTAGTATTGATAATAGCATTATGTGCAAGTTGTAATAATACTGATAAAAAAACAATGAATTCAGGCATTCTCAATGATAGTATTGATAATGAGGAAACTTTAGACAGTACAATTTATGGAAAATGCGTAGATGCAGCTATGAGTAGCATTATTATTGAGGATGAAGCTGGAGATACTATCACCTTTATGCTTGAGACAAGTGATAAGTCTGCTGAAATACATGGTGGAATACTTGTCGGTGACAAAATGGCTATTATAAGTGAAAATGTTGAAGGTGAAAACTTCGCAAAGTTGGTAATCAATACTACGTCTTTATTAGGGAAATGGACAAGTATTGCAAAAAACTTTGATATAGAAGAGGCTGGTATCGTACATTCTCATGTGAAGGCTGAAAGTAATCCGTATACAACATGGAAGATACATAATGGTCAACTGATATTGAATAAGGATACTTTTAGTATTAGATTGTTAGGACCAGACTCGTTGCTTATAGAGAATAAAGAAGGTATATTTGATTATAAGCGTCAGAAATAGAATGGAACCCTTTAAAGTACACATACTTGGTTGTGGTAGTGCGAAACCAACAACACGCCATTATGCTTCCTCTCAAGTTGTAGAAATACGTGGCAAGTTATTCATGATTGATTGCGGAGAAGGTACGCAAACGCAATTGTGTCGTATGCATATTGGCTATAATAAAATAATTTCTGTTTTTATCTCTCATCTTCATGGTGACCATTGTTTCGGATTGATGGGTATGATTTCATCTTTTGGCTTACAAGGCAGAACAGCACCCTTGCATATTTATGCCCCGAAAGAACTAGAATCGTTATTAAATCTGCAATTAGATTTTTTCTGTAAAGACCTAGAATACAGTATAGTATTCCATGCTGTTGACACATTTAAGGAAAAGGTAATATATGAAGATAGAAGTTTAACAGTGTCAACAATCCCTCTTGACCATAGAATACCATGTTGTGGTTTTTTGTTTAAAGAAAAGCCTACTTTGCCGCACATTCGACGTGACATGATAAACTTTTATAATATCCCACTCAGTCAAATAAACAATATAAAAAATGGTCAGTCCTGGATCTCACCTGAAGGTAATGAGATTTCATCAGAATTGTTGACAATCCCATCAGATCCCCCACGTTGTTATGCATATTGTTCGGATACGTGCTATAAACCTGATTTAGTGAATCAATTACGAAACGTTAACCTTCTATACCATGAGGCGACTTATGCGGATGACAAAGAGGATGGCGCAAGGAAATATTATCATAGTACAGCTCGCCAAGCCGCAATGATAGCTAAGGCAGCTGGGGTAGGACAGTTGCTTATCGGACACTATAGTGCTAGATATAAGGACGATAATATTTTACTTGATGAGGCTAAATCCGTGTTCTCAAATACTCTATTAAGCAATGAAAAAATGATTGTATGTGTTAAATAAACATAAACGTACAATAAAATGAAAAATATTGCTTTGGTGGTTTATTGTAAAATTGTATATTTGCAAAGCAAAATTGTATGATTATGGGAAAGAATATACTATCAATATTATTTTCAGCCGCTCTGATTATTGGTTTTCCAGCTATAGGTTATAGCTTGGACTCCATTGAAATTGTGGAGAATGATTTTCAAACAATCAATATCTCCGTCAATGAATCAGTACTCCGTGTTACTGGGGCAAATGGTCAGATGTTGTACATATACAATGTAGCTGGCGTTAGAGTGATGAGTATCAAGGTCGAAGGAGCAGATAAGTCTTACGAATTAAATCTTCCTAAAGGTTGCTACATTGTAAAAGTTGCAAAGGTAGTAAGAAAGATTTCAATAAAATAATCTTCAATTTACCTTTTATTTGCGTATTAGGGTTTATCATTCCATTATTATTTTCATGTAGTGATAATAATAATGGAATGATAAACAAAACGATTTCTCTATCATCTTTTTCTTCCCTGCACAATGACGATTATGTTATTAGTAGCAAATATGTTTTCAAAAGTTTGAAGTCGATAGTAAATAATGACACTTCAAACACGATTTCTGATAGGTTTGTTAAGAAATATTATTCAAAAGGAAAACCTTTTTTGTGGGTTTCATATGATGGTGTTTCATCTAAGGCAGATAGTCTTGTTGAATTTCTTGAAATAATTGATAGTATTGGATTCTCACGCTCAGCTTTTCGTATTAAGCAAATTAATGCAGATATAGAAAGGTTGAGAAGTCTTAATTTCGACAGCACTGAAAAGTCAATAAGTAGGACCATTGCCCGTTTGGAATATAATCTTACACGTGCGTTATTAATCTATTGCAAGGGGCAACGTTATGGTTTTACAAATCCAAACTATACACTTAATCATTTTGATGTTAAAGATTCTGACTCAGTGCGTGTTAATTTTAAAAAGCTATTTGATGTGAAATCATTGCATCCTACAGATAGTTTTTATAATAGTATTTTAGAATCAGTTAATAGTGATAACTTTATCTCAACATTACATTCTTTTTCTCCACAATCTTCTTTATATAGGCGACTTTTGAAAGAATTACAGACAGCAAATAGTCCAGCATATAGAAAACAAATAATTTTGAATATGGAGAAGTGTAGGTGGATGTCAATGGATAAAGCAAGCAAATATGGTAAATTGATAATTGTAAATATTCCATCATATATGCTATATGCTTACGATATAGACAATGATTCTATATTGACCATGAAAATTGGTTGTGGAAGTATAAAAACTAAAACACCTATATTGGAGAGTAATATTTATAGAATGGATATTAATCCAATATGGATAATTCCCCAAAGTATTGTAGAAAGAGATATTGCGCGACATGCAGGAAACTTAAATTATTTTCAAACTCATAGGTACTATATATGTAAACGTCCTTCTTTTGAACGTGTTAATATTGCTAGTGTAAGTTACTCAATGTTGAAAAGTGGGAATTATGCTGTTGTACAAGAAGGTGGTGAAGGAAACTCATTAGGTAGAATTATATTTAGGTTTGCTAATAATTTCTCTGTATACTTACATGATACATCAAGTAGGTTAGTTTTTGGACATTCTGACAGGCGAGTTTCTCATGGATGTATTCGGGTGCAATATCCATATTTGTTGGCTAAATTTCTTTTAGGCAACGACAATTCTTCATTATTACGACGTATAGAATATTCTATGACAACAGATATACGCCCTAAGTTGATAGATAGTGTTTTAGTAGAACCAGATATTGATAAAAGAATGCTAATTAAGTCTGTTGACTTAATACAGAAAGTCCCAATAAAGATTACATATTTTACACTTTATCCTGATAAGACTGGTAATTTAACTGCATACGGAGATGTTTATGGGTATGATAAAGCTATTTTGAGAGAGCTTAGTTGGTATTTTTAGTTCTTTTCTCAAAATAGCCTAGTTTGTGGCTTATGCCTTTTTTGTTAATAGTCCTAAGAATATATATACCATTTTTAAGATTAGACACATTAATTTGGTTATTATAACTAGTTGTTGAATATAATACCTGATGCATTGAGTTTGTAATAATAAGATGCTTAAGATCTGCAAATTTAGATAATTTGTCCAGATTTATATAACCATTATTATCAATATTAAATACGTTTTGTATATTATTGCTTTCATCTGATATATCCTCGTTTAATGAATAGCTTAGAAGTGGATTGCTCTCATTCCCATAGCGATCTAATGCTGTTATTGCAAAATATATTTTATCATTGTTTTTTATTTTTATGGATTTATTCTGTAGACGAGTAGCTATGAGGTTTCTGCTATCATTTATATTTACTGGTATATGACTTGAAGCATAAACATTGTATTTATAGTCGTTTTCGCCATTCCATGAAATTGTTGTATGCAAATTGTTTTTTTTAATACTTAGTCCAAAAGGTGTGTCTGGTTTATTTTCTGACTCCCACACCATAGGATGTGTAAGAGCCTTATATTTGCAAAAATCTTTTGATGTATATTTATATATATTTTTTATGTCATCAATAAAGAAACTGGTTCGGAAAAACGCAAATCCCATTCCTTCTGATCTAAGCACCTCCATTTCTCTTGTAATATCTTCTAGTTGCCAATTTTTTTCTTTAGGTGATAAAAAATAGATACCTAATCCTGGAACAATAGTTCTACCATAACTATTTTCTTTCCAATCAATAGCAAAAGGATAAAAGTTATTTCCTCGAAAATACATCATTGGGAAAAGCATATCCATTAGTCCATCTTTTAGCCATAACTGCGCATCTTGAAAAACTCTTGAAAATGCATTCCAACCATTCGAGTGATATCTTGTTAAATCGTCATATTTTCCTATAGGTGAGCAACTTATCTTAATCCATCGCTTTGATGATTTAACTGCATTGTTGACTGCTTTCACAATGTTAGTGATATTGTTTCGTGCTTCTATTTTGTTACCTATATTTTTCCATGTTTCTGGATATCTAATATAGTCTAAATGTATACCGTCTATATCATATTTATTAGCAATCTCAGAACATAAATTAGCAATATAGTCTGCTGTTCCTTTTTTTTCAGGATTCATATATCCCTCATCACCTATTTTCTTAATTAATTCAGGATGTGCTTGTCTAAGTTGTTTACATCCGTATCCATTCCATTTTCCTACAGGTATAGTTACAATCCAGCAGTGAAGCTCCATTCCGCGTTTATGACACTCGCTTATAGCATATTCAAGTGGGTCATATGAGGGGGATTTTCCAGGATGACCAGTTATGCAACCATCAAATGGCTCAAGTGAAGATGGATATATTGTAGTAGCTCTGACTCTTGTTTGTAATAAAACAGTATTAATATTAGCTGCTTTTAGTTTGTCAAGAATTTCGCATAATTGTTTTTTCTGAATATTACTATTATAGCTATTGGGCCAGTCAAGACCTCCTATGGTCGTTAACCATACTGCCCTAACTTCATATTTTGGTGGATTAGAATTATAAAGAGATGATGTTGATATTTGTTGAGGTAGTATATTTAACGATAAAAAAAACAATAATAATATGAGGGAATATTTTTTGTGTATCATAAAAATAGTGATAATTTTTTGTGATTTTTCCTAAATTTAGATGCAAAGTTATAATTATTTTTTCTTTATTCAAATATAATATGTAATTTTGCATGATTTTTAAAGGCAAACATTATGATAACATTCTCGTTAAGTTTAATTGCTATTATTCTTGGATATTTTATTTATGGAAAAGTAATTGAACGTATTTTTCAACCAGATGATCGTCCAACGCCAGCTGTTTCAAAAGCCGATGGTGTGGACTTCATGGTACTTCCAAGTTGGAAAATATTCATGATACAATTCTTAAATATAGCGGGAACAGGTCCTATCTTTGGAGCAATCATGGGCGCTAAATTTGGTCCGGTTAGCTATTTATGGATAGTTTTTGGATGTATTTTTGCGGGTGCTGTTCATGATTATATGAGTGGAATGTTGTCTATCCGGCATGGAGGTGCTAATCTTCCAGATATGGTTGGTTCATATCTTGGAAAAAGAACAAAGCAGGTCATGCTCCTTTTTTCTATTCTATTGTTAATGATGGTTGGAACAGTTTTTGTCTATAGTCCTGCAGAGATATTGACTAAGATATGGGAACCCCATCTGATAAAAGAGTATATTGGACCAAATGTATTTTGGATTGTAATTATTTTTATCTATTATATAATTGCTACAATGCTGCCTATTGATAAGATAATTGGTAGAATTTATCCATTGTTTGCATTTTCTTTGCTTTTTATGGCTGTGGCTTTGATGGTGGTGCTATATGCTAAGATGCCGAATCTGCCTGAGATTTGGGAGCAATTTGGTAATATGGGAACTGAAAGGCTGGGAATGGCAGATACTATTTTTCCTTGTCTTTTTATAACAATTGCCTGTGGTGCTATCAGTGGATTTCATGCAACTCAAAGTCCTTTAATGGCTCGTTGTGTGAAGTCTGAATCCCAAGGACGTCCAATATTTTATGGAGCAATGATAACAGAAGGTATTGTCGCTTTGATATGGGCTACAGTTTCAATGTATTTCTTCTATAACGATCCTAAGCCTGGTTATGAAACGATAGCAATGGCTACAGACGGGGTTCATTCTTCATCTCCAGCCATTGTGAATATTATATGTAATGAGTGGTTAGGAGTGTTTGGGGGCATCTTAGCCATGCTTGGTGTTGTTGCAGCTCCAATAACTAGCGGTGATACAGCGTTGAGAAGTGCACGTTTAATTATTGCAGATTTCTTGAAGATGGAACAGCATAGCATAAAACGTCGTCTTTTGATTTGTATCCCAATGTTTGCTGCTGTAATTGCTTTGTTGATATGGCAAATGAGTGACGCAGATGGTTTCCAGAAAATATGGAGTTGGTTTGGTTGGTCCAACCAGACTCTTTCTGTTTTCACTCTATGGACAATAACAGTATATTTGGTTTACCAAAAGAAGCCATATATTGTAACTTTAATTCCTGCATTATTTATGACAACAGTTTGTTCCACATTTATATTTATTAGTAAGCAGGCTATTGGTTTACAGCCTACGCTTTCGTATATATTAGGTGGCTGTGTTTGTTTGTTGAGTTTTGTTATATTTATGATTTGGCTAAATAAGTATAAAATACAAAGTAAGTCTAAGTAGATTATAAAATCGTATAGTTTAAATATATAGAATAATAACCTAATTAATAAAGAATTTATATTATGTTAAAGAAAAGAATTTTATATGTAGTTGTTGCAATGTTGTTTGCAGTATCTGTTCATGCACAGTTTGAAAAAGATAAATTATATATTGGTGCTTCAATGACAGGTCTAAATCTCAGTTTTAATGGTGTTGATGATTTGAATATTGGAGTAGAAGCTCAGGGAGGTTATCTTGTTGATGATAATTTAATGCTTTTGGCTAATGCATCTTTTCAGCACTCAGGAAATAAGGTAGTGCCAAATTCCTATTCTGCTGGTGTCGGTGGTAGATATTATATAATACAGAATGGAATATATTTGGGTGCAAACTGTAAGTGGATACACGCTCAGCATAGTTATAATGACATTATGCCTGGTGTTGAAGTTGGTTATGCATTTTTTATAAACGGTTCTGTTACTATTGAACCTGCAGTATATTATAATCAATCATTTAAAAGTCATAGCGATTATTCAACAATCGGGTTTAAGGTCGGAATTGGTGTATATTTGTAATGGAACAAAAATATCCTTCAGCTTTACTACAGAAAGCTGTTGATGAATTCTCTAAACTACCAGGTGTTGGCAAGAAAACAGCATTACGATTAGTTCTTTTTCAGTTAAGGAGAACTGAGGAAGAAGTATTACAGTTTACAAGTTCTATCAATGAACTTAAATCTAATATCCTATATTGTAGGAAATGCCATAATATTAGTGATACGGAAATTTGTCCAATATGTTCTGATTTAAAAAGGGATAGTCGTACATTATGTGTTGTTGAGAATGTTCAAGATGTGATGTCTATTGAAAATACTCATCAGTATTCTGGTCTTTATCATGTTCTGGGAGGAATTATTTCTCCAATGGATGGTATAGGACCGAATGATTTGGAAATAGATTCACTTGTTGACCGTGTTGCTGAGGGGGAAGTTGATGAAGTAATCATGGCTCTTAGTAGTACGATGGAAGGCGATACTACAATTTATTATATATCAAAGCGCCTAGAACAATATGGTGTTAAGATTACTGCTATAGCAAGAGGTATTTCTGTTGGCGATGAATTGGAATATACAGATGAAGTAACTCTTGGTCGAGCTATACTTAACAGGGTTGAGGTTAAAAGATAATTAGTATGGATTTTGTTATAAAAAAATTATGGCTGACAATTATTATACCTGTCATCATATCATTGGTAGTGATAATTGCATTTGAATTAAATATTTTCTCCCCAGGAATATACCAAAATGAAGCAGTTGCATTATTTGTATTCACATCAATAATGGAACTGGTTACGTTGATTTCTATACCATTAGCATTACGTTTATTTAAGATTAAAAAAATACGCGAAGAACTGATGGCTATGAAGGAAGAAGCTCTTGGCAAGTGGGGAGTACTGCGACTCACGATGTTAGCAGATACAATGATGATAAATACTGTTTTATATTATATCTTTATGAACGTTGCTTTTGGTTATTTAGCCATCATTCTTTTTATTTCTATTATGTTTATACTGCCTACTAAAAGCAGATGTTATTCTGATATAAACCCATGAAGCTGTCGGTTATCATAGTAAATTATAATGTGAAACATTATCTGCGTCAATGTCTTGATAGTGTACTTAGAGCAATTAGTGGTATTGATGCAGAAGTATTTGTCGTTGATAATCATTCTCGTGATGGAAGTGTTGGCTATTTGGAACGGAGGTATACAAACGTAATGTTCATTGAGTGTAATCACAATCTCGGATTTGCAAGAGCCAACAATATTGCCATTCGTCAGAGTACTGGCGATTATGTTCTTCTATTGAATCCAGATACAATAATAGGTGAATCAACACTTGTTAATGTAATAAAGTTCATGGATGAACATCCTGATGCAGGTGGGGCTGGTGTAAGAATGCTGAAATGCAATGGTGAAAATGCACTTGAATCTCGCAGAGGGCTTCCTACACCTATGACCGCATTTTATAAAATGTGTGGTCTCTGTAAATATTTTCCTAAATCAAAACGTTTTGGACAATATTACATGGGGTATCTTCCATGGGATGTTCCTGTAGAAATAGATGTTATTAGTGGCGCTTTCTGCATGTTACGTCGAGAGGCTCTTGAGAAAGTTGGTCTAATAGATGAAGACTTCTTTATGTATGGTGAAGATATTGATTTGTCATACAGACTTCTGAAAGGTGGTTATAAAAATTGGTATTTACCAGAAATTATACTTCACTATAAAGGAGAGAGTACCCAAAAGTCATCTTTTAGATATGTGCATGTATTCTACGAAGCTATGCTCATTTTTTTTAAGAAGCATTATGGAAATGCAAGCCTCATTATAGCTTTTCCAATTAAATTGGCAATATATCTCAAAGCAACCGTTGCTCTGATAAAGATGCAAACTGCTAATATTAGGAAGGTATTGGGATTTTTTACTCCTAAGCGAAAGAAAGAACCAGATTATCTTTTTATCGGTTCATCCTCTACGATAGGAATATGTCGTACGCTTACTCGCAAAAAAGGACTTTCTGCTGAATTTGTTGTTGGCAATGAAAAAACATTGCCAGAAGGGCACCTTCATTATAAAGAATTAATTGATCCTGAAAAACTTACTTTTATTGTGTACGATACAGATGCATATAGCTATCAGCATATATTGAAGCTATTTGCTAGTGAACCTGTTCAAAATGTTAGAATTGGTACATTTAATACTAAGAGCCATACTCTAATTACAGAAGAAGATGTTATAAAGTAATTTATTTGTTACTAATGAATAATGATAAGGTAAATTTACGAGCCATTGAGCCAGAAGATCTTGACTGGCTTTACAAAATTGAAAATGACGAGCAGTTGTGGAATATAGGACTTACAAATGTTCCATATTCGCGTAATATTCTTCTTGATTATATTACTCAGAGCAGAGCAGATATTTATGCTGACAAGCAGTTGCGTTTGGTAATCGAAGACATTAATGACAAAACTCCCGTTGGGATAATAGACCTTGTCAATTTTTCGCCTCGTCACCTCAGAGCAGAAGTTGGGATTGTTATAGAGAAAAAGTTTAGAAATAAAGGGTTTGCAACATCGGCATTACTAAAAATATTTGATTATTGTAGAAATGTAATACATCTCAAGCAGCTTTATGTTGTAATAGGCATAAATAATTTAGTTTCTATTAAACTGTTTGAAAACGTAGGATTTGTTGATGCTGGATTACTCAAATCATGGCTCTCAGATGGCGAAAAATGGGAGAATGCACGTGTTTATCAATTTTTTTTGTAAAAAAATACACAGAAGTTTTGGCGGTATAAAAAAAATAATTACCTTTGCAACCGCAAAAGAAAAATAACGAGTTTGGTGCGTTAGTTCAGTTGGTTAGAATGCCTGCCTGTCACGCAGGAGGTCACGAGTTCGAGTCTCGTACGCACCGCTAAAGCCTTCCTGACGGAAGGCTTTTTTTGTTCTTGTAAACTTCACTTTTTCTATATTTATTCTATAATGTGATGGTAGTTCAAAATTCTAGGAAATAATTTCTAGTTATTTCTGATAATTATTTCAAAAAGTGACATTCTGGTTACAATTTGATAGTATGAAGTGATTGAACATATTTGAACAACTCATAAGTTGCGAATCAATGGTTTATTTAATTGTTATTATCATATTTTGGCGATAATTAAACGGCGTTGCTGCTTATAATATAAATGAAAGTTGTATTTTTGCATCGACTTTATTGGTAAGTTGATAAATGAGCGTGTGCTTCGATAAATGACATGTAAATGTCTCAACTTGCCCGCAGTAAATATTCTTATAAAAGATAATATGAACAGACTGTTACATTATATTTTTTTTGTTGTGGCGATTTTTTCGTTTTCAACAATACAAGGACAGCGTCTTTCAGTCACAGCGCCTCAACATGCTTCCGCAGGAGAGGCATTCAGACTGGAATATACAGTAAATACTTCTACTAGTAGCGATGAACTGAGACTTGGTCGGCTGCCAGATGGAATGGAGATAGTTTTTGGTCCAAGCATTTCTCGTCAGGAAAGTTTCACTATGGTCAATGGACATACAAGCAGTTCTTCTACCACGACTTATACTTACATGGTTGAGTGTAATAGATCTGGCGTCTTTGTACTACCTTCGGCATCTATAGTTATTGGTGGCAAGCGAATTAGTTCACAACAGGTAAAGATTAATGTTGGAGCAGGAAAACGGACACGCCACAGCAGTTATAATAGAGATGAAGGGACACGAAGTGTAAACGACAAAGACTTGTTTGTCAGAGTTACAGCAAGCAAAAAAAGAGTATATGAACAAGAACCTGTATTGTTGACTTATAAAGTATACACACTTGTCGACTTGACTCAGTTGGAAGGAAAAATGCCTGAATTAAATGGATTCCATACACAGGAAATAGCATTGCCTCAACAAAAGACTTATGGAACCGAAAGAGTTGGAGATAGAAACTATAAGACAGTAACGTGGAGTCAGTATCTTATGTTTCCACAGACTTCAGGAAAACTTAATATTCCTTCTCTGACATTTCATGGAATTGTGATGAAAGAAAAGGAGAATATAGATCCTTATGAAGCTTTTCTTAGTGGTGGCAGAAGTTTTGTTGAAACAAAGCGCGATATACGGGCTTCAGGTTTGACGCTTACAGTTGATCCTCTTCCTGCAAAACCAGATAATTTCTCTGGCGGAGTTGGTCGGTTTAATATTTCTGCTTCAACTGATAAAGTTAAAGCTAAAACAGGTGATGCAATTAGGCTACGAGTTGTTATAAGTGGCGAAGGTAACTTAAAATTAATAGGAGAGCCAAATTTGGATTTCCCTGATGGAGTTGAACATTACGATGCTAAAGTTACAGATAAAACAAAGGTAACACCTCGAGGCATGTCAGGTCAGATGTTATTTGACTATATTATAGTTCCACAGAAAGAAGGAAAACTGACAATACCAGCTGCACGATTTATTTATTTCGACATTTCCACACATAAGTATAAGACAATAACCACGTCTC
Organism: Prevotella sp.; assembly: GCA_017627765.1. Classification (GTDB taxonomy): domain Bacteria; phylum Bacteroidota; class Bacteroidia; order Bacteroidales; family Bacteroidaceae; genus Prevotella. The sequence continues at coordinate 39,629 of JAGAGD010000067.1, forward strand.
CTATTTCCATTGAAATTGAAAAGGGAAACAATGTTGGTAATGCCTTTGGAAAAGGCAATCTATCCAATGATATTGCTGACATAAAAACTGGTAATTCAGAATTATTGAAAAGAGGTGATGGATTCTTCCTCTCGCCATTATTTTGGATTTCTTTGTTGTTGCCTATAATTATTTTCGCATTTGGCGTTGTTGTGTTAAAAAGGTATATTAATGAAAGAGCAGATATTGCAAACTTAAGAATGAGCAATGCTGATAAGTCAGCAAGGAAACGCATGGCTACGGCAAAGTCTCTTATGGACAAAGGCATAATGAGTGGATTCTATGATGAAGTTCTACATGCACTTTGGGGATATGCTGCCGACAAGCTGTCTATAGAAAAGGTTAATCTTTCAGCAGATGATGTTAATAAGAAAATGCTTGAATATGGAATACCTGAAGAGAAGATTCAAGATTTTATACGAATGATTGATCAATGCGAGATGGCACGTTATGCTCCTGATGGTGATAATGCAAGTCTTAAGGTTGTATATGATAATGCTATTGCTGCTATTGCAGGCATAGAAGATTCGATGAGTGGAAAGGGAAAGAAGCACTCAAAGCATTTGTTTATGTTAATATTACTGATGGTAATTCCTGTAATGATGTCTGCACAGACAAAGGAACTGGCAGATAAAGATTATAGAGAAGGCAACTATAAAGAAGCTGTTAGTAAATATGAGCAACTATTACAGAAAGGCAATAGTTTTGAAATATATTATAATCTCGGTAATGCTTACTATAGACTTGATAGTTTAGGAAAATCAATTCTTAATTATGAAAGGGCTTTGCTTCTGAATCCAAGCGACCAAGATGTAATATCCAATTTAGAATTTGTAAGGGCTAAGACTACTGATAGAATTGTTCCAAAATCAAGGATGTTTTTTGTTACATGGTTCGAACAATTAATATCATCCTTTTCTGCAGATGGATGGTCGTATGTCACAATAGTATTCCTACTCATTTCCCTAATGTTTTTAGGAGTTTATCTTTTTTCAAGAGTATATAACAAGCGTAAGTTGTGTTTTAGTGCATCTTTGTTGTTTTTTATTTTTATGCTTACGTCATTATACTTTGCTTCATTACAATATAAAAAACTTGTAAATAGCGATGCTGCCATTGTCATGAAAAATAATACGGCAGTTAAAAAAAGACCATCATTAGATAGTGAGAGCAATATTGTGTTGCACGAGGGTACGAAAGTAAAGCTTAAAGATACAAATATTGACGGATGGGCTGAGATAGAAATAGCTGATGGAAGAAAAGGATGGCTCAGAGAAACTAATATAGAGGTTATATGAGCATAGATTTTTTTATAGAATTAGATAGGCAGTTGCTATTGTTCTTAAATGGCAGTAACTCTCTTTTTGTTGATGGGATAATGTTGACTTATACTTCTACGTTGACGTGGATTCCGTTGTTTGCTGGTTTAATATATCTCATTATTAAAAATAATGAGACTATGTTGCAAATCTTCCTTATAATATTTGCTACATTGCTTTGCTTTGGAGTGTCCGATTTGATTACAGATGGAATTGTCAAACCACTTGTTGCCCGTCCTCGTCCTTGTTCAGATCCATTCTTAAAATATGTAGTTGATGTTGTTGATAATTATCGCATGACCGACTATAGTTTTTTCTCGGCACATGCTTCTAATACTATGAGTATAGCTTTGTTCTTATCATTGCTTGTTAAGGATAAGTTATTTTCCGTTGCTATGATTGGATGGTCTTTGCTCAACTGCTATACACGCCTATACCTTGCCATGCATTACCCATCTGATATTTTTGTTGGTTTACTCTGTGGAGTTGGGGTAGGCATGTTAATGTATTATTTGTTCAGCCTTGTTATGAGAAAGATTTATGCAAGACCAAGATTTATTTCCACGCATTATACAAAATCAGGATATTCAACATCTGACATTGATGTTGTGCTTTTGCTTATAGTAGTATCTCTTTTATATGGAGTCATAAGAGCAACGTTGATGTTGGTTTAAAAAATAAATGATATGGTGTCAGATACGAAGCACATAAAAATAAAAGATTATAACTATCCATTACCCGATGAACGTATTGCTAAGTTTCCTCTGAAACAACGCGATCAGTCTAAGTTGTTAGTATATAAGAATGGCAGTATAATTGATGACCATTTTTATAACTTAGCTAACTATCTTTCTAAAGAATATCTCATGGTATTTAATAATACTAAGGTAATAAGAGCACGCCTCCATTTCAAGAAACCAACAGGTGCATTGATTGAGATTTTCTTGCTCGAACCTTATATGCCTAATGATTACGAACAGATATTTCAGACCTCAGGTGAGTGTAGTTGGGTGTGTCTTATTGGTAATCAGAAGAAGTGGAAAGAAGGTGTGCTTAGTCAAGAGTTTACAGTTTCTGGTAAGTCATCTACTATTTCTGCAGAGCGTATTGAGAAAGATGGTTTACAGATAGTTAAGTTTAGTTGGGATAATAGCGATATTTTCTTTACTGAGATTATTGAGGGAATAGGCGAGTTGCCAATCCCTCCATATCTTAATAGAAAGACAGAAGAGAGCGATAATACAACATATCAGACAGTTTATTCTAAGATTAAAGGTAG
>JAGAGD010000068.1 GCA_017627765.1 Prevotella sp.
AACATAAGGAACGAAAAAGTGAAAGGTGTCCTTTCGCGATGCGAAACGTGGCATATCGCAGTGCGATATGTGGCATATTGCAGTGCCAAAGGTGCCCTTTCGCACTGCGAAAGATGCCCTTTGACTTTTTTAACACTTATGTGTTTTATGACGAAAGTTATAATATCTTGATTTTGAACGATTTACTAAAAACAACGAAAAACCGCCAAATACTCGCATATTTTGCAACTTCATTTTTCTCGGCCCAGAATTTTTAAGTTATTTGCGAGGTTAGTTAATCAATTTTTTACCCAACTTGGCTCTGAAAATTGCAAGTTTTCCCCTCAACAACGGCAAAAAGCAGAAAACTGCTTTCAGATTGAAAGATATTGTAAGAACTGAGCATAAAGTGGTTGTCTTATGTGGTATTTTACAATTATTTCAAAGAAATTATATTGGCGATTTGTAATTAAGTCGGTAATAAAATCGTCAGCACCACAGAATTTTATTATCTTTGCATCAAAATTTATCTTAGATACTATCAAGTCAAAGTTAAATCTTATAAAGGCAGTCCTTGCTGAACAAGAGAAAACGAGTAAGTGGTTGGCAGGACAAGTGGGCAAGTATGCATGTACTGTCGGCAAATGGTGCAATAATGTTGTTCAACCTGATTTGAATATTCTTGATAAGATTGCAAAACTGCTTGACGTTGACGTAAAAGACTTGTTGAACTCTACTGAAAAATAAAATTAGCATATCATGGCAAAAGCAAAACCATTTATAAAGTGGGTTGGTGGAAAGGGCCAACTCGTTGAACAACTTGATGCACAACTTCCAGCTGACTTTGGTAATTGGGAGAATGTAACGTACATCGAACCATTTGTGGGTGGTGGAGCAATGCTCTTCTATATGCTCCAGCGTTATCCTAATATCCAACACGCTATTATCAATGATATAAATCCTGATTTGACTATATGCTACCGAACAGTTAGAGATGCCCCTGAACAATTAATAGAGTCATTGATGGATATAGAGAATGCATATTTGGCTCTTCAAACTGAAGATAGAAGAAAAGACTTCTTCATGGCTGCTCGTGAGCGATACAACGAGAAGAATCTTGACCCCATTGAAAATACTACAAAGTTCTTCTTCTTGAATAGGACCTGTTTCAATGGTCTTTATCGAGTAAACAAAAAAGGGCTATTCAATGTTCCCTTCGGGAAATATGCAAATCCAACAATATGTGATCCTGAAACTATCAGGAAAGATAGCGAATTATTACAGCGCGTGGAGATTCTAAATGGTGACTTTGAGTCAACATTTGAACATGCACATGGCAATACTCTTTTCTACTTTGACCCTCCATATCGTCCATTGAGTGACACGTCAAGTTTCAATGATTATGCAAAAGAAGCTTTTAATGATGACGCTCAGATTCGTCTGAAAGAGTATTGCGACCGCATAAATGATGCAGGCTTTCATTTCTTGCTAAGCAATTCGGATTGTAAGGGCAAGAATGAGAATGACAACTTCTTTGATGTGTTTTATCATGCGTATCATAGAACTCGCATATATGAAATGAATGGGACTCCGAACATTGTATGTAGAAACTACAAAACAAACTGATTATGGCAAAGAAGGTTACAAATATAGAAGTAAAGAACACAACAGTTCGTACGATTAAACACGAAGGAGAGGACTTTGTATGTATTACAGATATTGCCCGCCAGAAAAATAGTAGTGACCCAAATGGCGTAATAGCAAATTGGATGCGCAATCGCAACACGATAGAATTCCTGGGTATTTGGGAACAACTATTCAATCCTTGTTTTAACCCCCTCGAATTCGAGGGGTTTAGGAAAGAGGCAGGACTTAATGCTTTCACAATGTCGCCATCAAGATGGATTGAATCAACAAATGCAAAAGGACTTGTAGCAATGGCAGGTCGTTACGGAGGTACTTACGCACGTACAGATATTGCCTTTGAATTTGCATCTTGGATTTCTGTGGAATTCAAACTTTATCTCGTCAAGGAATTCCAGCGTCTCAAGGCAGAAGAACAGAAGCAAATTGGATGGTCGGTCAAACGTGAACTCTCAAAGCTTAACTATCGTATTCATACCGATGCTATCAAGCAGAATATCGTGCCTGAAGAGATTGATGCGTATCACAAGTCACTCATTTATGCAGAAGAGGCTGATGTGCTGAATGTTGCAATGTTTGGCATGACAGCAAAGGAGTGGCGCGATGCAAATCCTGACAAGAAGGGTAACATACGCGACTATGCAAACATCAACGAGCTTATTTGCCTTTCAAACATGGAGAATCTCAATGCCGTATTCATCAATGATGGTATGCCACAGACGGAGAGACTTGTCAAGCTAAATCAAGTGGCAATTCAGCAGATGCAGGTGCTGGAAGAATCAGAAAACCGTAAATATCTGAAGTAAGAGATGGATTTGAGATTCAATAAATCATTGGCAGAGGGTTACAAAAGCGGTAGTCAGATTGCAAGAGTGTTGACTGAAGATTGGTTGGCACGCAACATGTATTGTCCTATATGTGGTGAGGTTTCTATTAGACGTGCTAAGTCTAATGCTCCTGTTAAGGACTATGTGTGTGAACATTGCAAATCACAATACGAGTTGAAAAGCAAAAGGTCTGATAGCGAGAGTTTTCAAGCCACGGTTGCAGATGGAGTTTACCAAACAATGATAGGAAGAATCACCTCTCTTGAAAATCCCAGTTTCTTCTTTATGCACTATGACCGATACGAAGTTAATAATCTGGTGATTGTTCCCAAGTGTTTCTTTACCCCATCCGTTATAGAAAAACGCGATGCATTAGCAGCCACCGCAAGACGAGCAGGTTGGGAAGGATGCAACATTTTGATGAGAGAAATACCTACAACAGCGAAGATACCTATCATCAGAAATGGTATTGCCCTTCCTGTTCAAGAAGTTGTTTCGCATTATCATAGAGTGTTCAACCTACAAATAAAATCGTTGGAGAGCAGAGGGTGGCTTATGGATACACTACACCTCGTTGAACGTCTTGATGAGACATTTACGCTCAAGCAAATGTATTCTTTCGTTGATGAGTTACAAGTTAAACATCCCGATAACAATCGCATTCCTGATAAGATTCGCCAGCAACTTCAATTCCTTCGTGATAAAGGATTTATAGAGTTCAAAGGAAATGGTGTTTATAGAAAGATTTAGTTATGAAGCAGATACCTAATTACATAGTTATCCTTGATTTCGTACAAAATAGAGTTGTCAAGATTAAACTATCGGACGAAGATAAGCAATTCGCGTCATCTTGTGATGATTTGGAAGAATTGGTTGATGCCTTATCCGAAGTTTACCATTTCTCAATAGTCAACTGCCAATGGATGGCTCTTGATGAGTACAAAGAGGATAACTTTGGGTTTTAATAACAAACGATATGACAGAATACATATTTTACACAACTGAAGGCTTTACGCAAGCTCCCGACGGCGATGACATAGAGAATTGTCAGCTGCTTGGACGTGCGTTTGGCAAAGACAAACATGATGCTCTCTCAAATTTGGTGAAGGAAAATTCTTGGATAGAGGATAGAGGTTTTGAACCTTATGAAGCCATCTGCAATGAATTGGCTTCTACTGCCAATGCAGAGGCAAAACTCTCCTTCCTCACAAATTTATTGGATGAAAGACAACTTGAGGAGTATATTGATTGGCTGAAAACGATTGGATAATTGAATTCTATGATACAAAATCAGTTGGGGATTTCTAGTGAGCCTACAAAAGGGATTATCTATGAGGATTCAGATGAGGAAATCACTCTAAAATACGACCCGAACACTCAATTCGTTACTTTCTGGGAAGGTGACATCAAATATGACCAATTGGATTGTTCGTTCTTCTCTGAATGGAGCTCAGTTGTGGAAGAATTACAATCAGAATATGGCATTGACCTATTCGACTGAGTTTATCATTTGGGCAAGAAAGTCTCAAAAGGTTGCTCACTACTATAATTATGAACTAATGAAACAACTTAATGGCGACAAACAAATGACCGATGTGTGGCAACTTCCAGCCATTGGTCGTTGGGAAAAGTCATGCGGCAAGCATCCTACTCAAAAGCCATTGGGAGTTTTGGCAAGATTGATTCAAGCCAGCACTCAACCAGGAGCATGGATTCTTGATCCCTTCAATGGAAGTGCGACAACTGGTATTGCTGCCAACTTACTTGGCAGAAAATACCTTGGCTTGGAAATTGAAGATGAGTTCCTGTCTATGAGCAAAGCCAGAAGGAAAGAAATAGAAAATATTAATATTCGCATTGATTATCTTGAAAGATTAGCAAAAGCAAAAGTCATCCTGCCTGCTGACAACTTCTTTGTAGCTGACGATACAGATAATGATTATAATGTTCCCTGGTTATAAATTGAATTTAATATCTTATCAAGATTGTTCCTAGATTGATCCCATAGAGCGAATGATTGATATATTGGCTGTTATTATTTTTTTAAGCACTGGACTGGGTTGTTCTACATCCTTTCGTATAATTGCCTTAATCATTATTCCTTAATCCTTAATCCAGAACAACTATGCATTATGAACTATGCATTATGCACTATGCACTATGAACTAAATAAAGGCTATGCGCTAAATAAAATTTTCCTCTTTTTCCCGTCAATTATTATGCTGCCATAGTTTAGAATCTCGGCACCGATGCGCGAATTACCTTTAGTAGTCCCTATTGATAAGTTTTTGAAGTCAAACCCTAATATTCTCAGTTCTTCGAACAGCAGCATCATGTTGTTGCTGCTCTCCTCTATGCTGTGTATGCCTACAGTCTTTCGCCCTGTACTGTCGTTCTTTACGAGCGATTTGAAATCGGGAGTCCACAGCATGAAGTGTTTTATGCTGTTGCGGCTCATCTCGTAGAGAAATGGGCTGCCAGTGTCGAATATTGCCTCGTCATAGCAGTCCTTAAATACATTTATTTTAAGATTAGGAGCATATCTCACGAGTCTGTAGTCGGCAATATAGCCCTTGTCGTGAAAGAAATTCTGGCGGTCGGTAATAATCATCTTTCCTGCCTTCGTGTCAATCTTCACGATGAGCCCCTTGTTTATCAAATCGAAGCCCAGCAGCAAATCATAGTTGGCACCGATGTTGCCATAAACTACGTTGATAGGTTGTTTAGGCCTGATGGTGGCAGGGTAGTGGCTCAACACGAGCGAGCCAATCCTGACATCGGGCAGCATAACCACCCTCACTGGACTCACTTTCCCATTGGCATCGCGCGAAGACAGTGTTCCTATATGCCTATATTCGTCGTTGAGGAAATTTTCTGAAATCATCCCCATGCTCGACCCAGTATCGAAATTTATTCGGCATGGTTTATCACCAACAAATCCTTTTATATAAATCTGGTTTCTGTGCCATTCAATGTCGATAGTGTCCACAAAGTTCTTCTTGTTTATGCTGAACTTTGTATTATAGTGATAGTCGCGACCGTAAGTCGCAGTCATGCAGGCAAAGCATAAAAACAAAATGACAAACCTTCTCATTGTAGTTTTCCTAAGTTTATAAGTCTACAGTATTAGGAGTTAAGACAACCCCCGTTCCCGTTAACGTTAAAGTTAAAGTTAAGGTTAAAGTTAACGTTAAAGTTAAAGTTCCCGTTCCCGTTAAAGTTAAAGTTAAGGTTAAAGTTAACGTTAAAGTTAAAGTTCCCGTTCTTTTTCCCTAATCTTCTTCAGGAAGAAATTGAAAGCCTCCAGTCCGAGCAGCACAAGCAGGGTGGCAACGATAGCAAGACTATAGAGACCTGCTCCGCAAGCAAGCCCTATTGCAGCCGTCACCCATACGCAGGCAGCCGTTGTAAGTCCCTTGATAGTATTCTTTTGAAATATTATAGCACCAGCACCAATGAAACCGATACCACTTACAACCTGAGCAGCAACGCGAGCCACGTCAAGCCTATGGTTTTCAGAAACAAGTGCACCTTCAAATCCATGAACCGAGATTATCATAAACAAGGCAGCACCCAGCGCAACAAGGAAGTTAGTGCGAAATCCAGCCGCCTTCTCCCTGTATTCACGCTCCAGTCCTATCAGTCCGCCAAGCAAGGCAGCCACTATTAGTCGCAAAATCAATTCATTCGTCATATATATATTTAAGTTTATGAGTTTCTTTATGTATAAGTTCTTTAGCTGTCGTGCTGGTAAGCGACTTGATTAGTATAAAAACTAAATTACGACCTAACATTCAACAATAATCCTCTTTATCACTGCAAAAATAAGAATAATATCCCTAATATCAAACACATATAATAGTTTTTTGTGTAATTCAAGTCACCGAAGTCCTCAACTTCAGAGATATGAAGGTTTAAGGCAGTTCTGCTAAGTAGGCAAGTTAAGGTTCCCGTCCCCGTTAAGGTTCTCATAACTCAAAATATTTAAAAATAACAATTTGTCAGAATTGAGTTAAATCTATATAATTAATTTTCGGATACCTTAATTTATATTAATGAAAAGTGAATATTTTAATATAACTCAATGTTGGTAATAGTATTATTTTGTACTTTTGCAAAGTTTATATATTTAATTAGGAATAAAAAGTATGATTCCCCCATAAGGGTCGTTGAAAACATGTTAGCGTTGCATTAAGGTTAAAGTTAACGTTAAAGTCAAAGTTAAGGTTAAGGTTAAGGTTAACGTTCCCGTTAAAGTTAAAGTTAATTAACTCTTGCACTGAAAACACAACTACTATTTGCGTAGATTGAACAACTCAGAATTACGAAACAAAAAACTACAAAAAATTAATATTATTTTTATCAAAAATGAAGAGAATTGTTTACTTAGCAGTGGCTATGCTTATGCCTATGCTGCTGCTTGCTGCACCTGTTAAGAAGGATGCAGCTAAGGCTATTGCATCTGCCTTCCTCAAGAAGCAGCTCAATGCTGACGGCAAAATGCGTGCCCCACAACAACTTTCGTTGGTAAGCAACAGCCCTGAAGATGCTGCTTACTATGTGTTCAACAATGCCAGTGGCGACGGTTTCGTCATGGTTGCTGGCGATGATGCTATAGGCGATGTTATCGGCTATAGCGATCAAGGCTCTTTCGACGAGGCTAACATGCCTGAGGCTCTCCGTGCTATTCTCAACGACTATTCTAAGGTTGTGAAGTTCGCTCACGAAAACAATCTGCCTATGCATAAGGCTCCTCGCAAGGCTGCGCGTGCAGATGTCGCTCCATTTATGGAATTTGAGTGGAACCAGAGTGCGCCTTATTGTAATCAGGCTCCTGCCGTATCAGGAAAAGACCACGCGTCTTTAGGATGTATGGCTGTAACAACTTCTATGATTGTGGCTCATTATAAGTATCCTGAAACTCTGCCAGCAGCATATAATGGCAATTATACAAATCCTGCTACAAAATACAGTTATGAAAAATTTAAAAAGTCTTATTCTAAATATTCTTCAAGTCTTGATAGTGTAGATTATTTCATGTATCATGTTGCCAACCTTCTTGGTACTAACTATTCAAGTTCAAGTGCTCAGGAAAGCCAGTTGCTTCCAACTCTGAAGAATACACTCGGATTCAATCCATATATGCGCACTCTGCGTCGTGATGCTTACAGCGCAGAAGATTGGGAAGAACTTATTTATAATGAACTTGCTGCAGGCCGTCCTGTTAATTTTGTGGGAAGTCATGAAGACTTAGGCGGTCACTCTTATATAACAGATGGTTATCAGGCAAGCAATGGTTTCTTCCACATGATATGGGGATGGGGAAATACCTGTGTTGGTTATTTTGACATAAATATCCTAAATCCGTTTATTCAGTATATAGATAAGTGGGGAGATATGGCATATGATTGTCCCCCAGCAGGTTTCACTCAAGACTTGAAAGCTGTTGTGGGCATTCAGCCGGAGCCTACTGAAAAAGTAGCAAGTTTATTGACTGTTGATAATATAACTAAAAATGGCTCAAATGTTTATCGCGCAATGTTCTTCAATTATAATGCTGAAGCATATAATGGACAAATTGGATGGGCTATACTTGGTGAAGGTGAAAACTTCACACTGCTTGAGAATGTACCAACTACTACAGTACCTCGTGTCACAAGTTATACATACACTAATTTATCTACAGATAATTTGAATCTTTCTGATGGCGTATATAAAATAGTACCTGTATGTAAAACTGACGCTGAAACAGAGTGGAATCTCTGCCAGGGATATAAACAGAAATATGTTGAACTGGTTATTGCAGATGGTGATAAGACCGTTGTTGCTCACCCTGTATTAGACTTGCACGTAAATGGTTTGGTTTATCAGAGCACAAATGGTGAATACCACGAGATGGTTCTCGATATCAAAAATAATGGCGATGACACCTTTGGTTCTCTACATATTACTGGTGTACGTGATGATGGCGTAAAGGTTGACGGTTCACACATGGACATTGCTGTAAGTGCAGGTAAGAATCAGTTGCTTTCTGTTTTCATTGCTACTGGTGGAGGTAAAGGTCATACTTATGACGTAACTGTTGAATATATGAAGAATAAGATCTGGACAGGAAAAATTGATCCAGATGCTTACAGTTTTAATTATTCAAAATGTAAGAGTCTTAATATTGAGGATTTTGAAAAAGTTGATGGCGAAGACAGGGCTATGCTTTATAGTACAACCTTAAAAGGTGAAGTTGTAGTAGAAGCTAGTAAGTATTATCAGCATAATTTGCCAGTTCGTTTTACCTTGAAAGATGAAAATGACAATATAGTATATCAGCAGGCACAGCAAATCTATATACCAAAGGGAGAAACAAGGAGTTATCCTATTTGCATTGAAGGTCTTAAGTCAAATAAGACTTATAAACTCTCTGCTGAGGTCCTCAAGGTGACACGCTCTTACTCTTCGTATTCAGAAACACCAGCAGGCAAGAATGATTACTTTCAGGACTTACCAGTAAATGTTATTATTGGTATACCTTATTATAAAGAAGATGGTTCCCTTGCTCGTGAAATCATTACAGAGGAAACAACTCTGCCTGTATCTCTTCCAGAAACCTCAGCAGCTGTAGACCTCACTAAGTTCAGTGCTGATATGGTTGACTTGTCTTCAATCACCAACCCTAACTGTATTTATTTCTTAAAGGCTGATGCTGAAGTACCAGCATCTATCAACGGCAAGAATGTTGTTAAGGGCAATGAGGCTGAAAAGATTACTCTTGTTGATGGTTATCCTATTGCTATACCTGTTGATTTCACAGCACAGGAAGCTACTTACACTCGTACATTTACTAAGGGTAACAATGGCAATGATCAGGGCTGGACTACTATCGTTGTTCCTTTCGATGCTAAGGCTACTGTCGATGGCCAAAACGTTGACTGGTTCCGTAGCAAGAGCGAAAGCGGACGCAAATTCTGGCTCTATAAGTATAATGGTGGAGTAGGTGGTACCGTTTACTTCGACTATGAAACAGGAAATGTGATTAAGGGTAACGAACCTTATCTCATCGCTGTTCCAGGTAACAAGTGGGGACCAACTTACGACCTGCGCAAGGAATTTGTGTTCAAAGGCACAAATGTGGCATTCTCTAAAGATGCTCCTGCTTTGGAAAAAGACGACTATACTTTCGTTGGACTTTATGGCAAGAAAGAACTGACCGACCATATCAGCTATAAGATGAATGAGGCTGGTGACTTCTTTGAACTGGTTACAACTAAAGGCGTTTATGAAATGCCATTCCATGCTTACTTCTCTGTACTTGGTGCAGAGACGGCTAACAAGGCAATGCTCCGTATCGTACAAGGTGAGAATCCTAACCCAACAGGTATTGAGCAGGTTGAAACTCTCGACGATATTAACAATGCTGTTATCTACAACCTCAATGGTCAGCGCGTAGCTCGCCCTGTTGTTGGTGGCATCTACATCGTTAATGGTAAGAAAGTTGTTATTAAATAAATATATAATAAGGTAAGGGAGCTGAGGAGTTAAGTCTTTACTCTTTAACTCCCCCTTAAATCCTTAACGAGAAGAATAACTCCAAAAAAATAATAAACGTAATGAAAAAAGAATATATCGTACCTAATATAAAGGTAAAAGAATTGGAGGCACAGCCTATGATGGCTGCAAGCGGACCTGGTGGCGGCGATGCCGTTCTTCCAGGTATGACAGACGATGGCGATGACGGACCTGGAGCAGGCGACTTCGGTGGTACTCCAGGTTTCGGTGGCAACTCTAACTCTAATCTCAATAAAGAATATACAGGTAGTACATCAACTGTTTGGGGAGACTAAAGAAATGAAGAAAAATATATTATCATTAATGGCTGCACTGCTCATCGGAGGCAGTGCTATGGCAGCACCGGTAAGTGTTTCTGATGCTAAGCAGAAAGCACTGTCTTTCGTGCGTCAGCAGGCTGCTAAGGTGAATAATCCAAGAAAGGCTAAGGCTATGCAGAATGCACAGCTCACTGAAGCTAATGCCTTTGGAAATGAACTGCATATTTTTAACGTAGGAGGCAATAATGGCTTCGTTATTGTTTCTGGTGATGACCGCACTGAAGAAATTCTCGGTTATGTTGACTGCGGAAACTTTGATATCAACACAATTCCTGCAAACATGAAGGCTTGGTTGCAAGGATATGCTAATCAAATTAAATCTCTCGGCAACTCTGAGGTTAAGAAAGCACCACGTCGTGCTGACTATGCTAATGTTGAACCTCTTCTGACAACAAACTGGGACCAGCGTAACGATTATAACGACATGCTGTTCTTTGATAGTCCGGAAATGCTTGCTGCTGCGGGCGCAGATGCCGACGATGTCTATACAGGTTGTGCTGCTACTTCAATGGCGCAGGCTCTGTATCAAGCTGCACAGCAGTACAAGAAAAAACATGGAGTTTGGCCTTCAAATCCAACAACGGTGATTCCAAGTTATAATGTTTCTTCGTCTGGTAAAATCAATAACGGTAAAGACATGCCGGCTTTGGATCCTATTGTTTTCGATTGGGAACACATGCTGAATAACTATGCACGTAAATATGCCACTCCTACAGAACAGGAGATTAAAGCTGTAGCTATGCTCATGGCATACTGCGGTCGTGCTATGCACATGGAGTATGGCACCACCTCTTCTGATGCAGCTTTCGTGTACATGCCTTTCAGAATGGCTGCCTACTTCGGCATTCAGCCTTATGTGAAGAATATGGACCGTACATATTATACTACAGAGAAATGGGAAAATCTGATTTATAATGAATTGGCAAATGGTCGTGCAGTTCCTTATACTGGAGTGTCGGGTCCTAATACAAGTGATGCTGGACATGCTTTTGTTCTTGACGGATATAAAGATGGACTCTGGCACATCAACTGGGGATGGGGTCAGGCTGAAGCCATCAACGATGCTCATTACAATGGATATTTCAGTCTTTCTGTTATGCAACCTGATAAATCAGGTACAGCTCATGTAAGTGGTGGTGCGCTTGATTCTGAGTATAAATATTTGCAGCAAGCTACCATTGGCGTTTCATTCGACCCAGTTGATGGCGTTGCTAATACTTGTTACACGCATATAGGTGGCGGTAGAAGTTATTCTACATATACAACAGAAGTAACATACCTGAACTACAATGTGGAAGGTGGAGTATTTACTTTAGATGGTGCATGGGCTATTGATAACGGAAATGGCAACTACACTATCCTGAAGAAGGATTATGAAAACAGACTCTTCAACAAAAGGACAACTAATGATTATGGCGAGTATGGTGATCTTGTCAACTATACACAAAGGATTAACCAGCTTCCCGTTGAAGGTATAGCTGATGGAACCTATACAGTTCTCCACGTTTCGAGCTTGCCAGGCGAAAACAACTGGGTTGCTGACGATGGTACAGATTTGATGAACTTTACCATTACTGTGAGCAATGGTAAGATTACTGATGTTGTTTGCCATCCTGTCGCTATATCTACAACTTCCCTGAAAGTGAAGAATCTGGAATTTGTAGGTGATATGGAGGCTAATAAAGATAATATTGTTAGGGTTACTATCGAGAATACTGGCGATGACTTCTTTGGAAATCTGGCATTGTATTATAATACAACAACAACTCCAACTTCTACAAAACGATATGTGCAATTAGCAACACTTAAACCTGGTGAGACAACTCATGAGTTTACTGTAAACTTACCAAAGGGAGAATATAATCTCTGGTTCTATGCTTGGGCTACTGATGGATATGCTGGATCTTATTTCGATTCTGGCAGAAAGATGTATATCGGCTATGGTGCTGATGCTAACAAGGTTCAAGTTGGTAACTTGCAATTCGACGGACAAACTGGTAGCCAACTTGAGGTTAAAAGCGTAAATGGAGTTTTGGCTAATGAAGTTACTGGATCATTTGATATAACAAACAGTTCAGGACATATTTACAATAATACTTATTACGTTGCTGTTGAATATGGTAGCGGCTATTCTAAAAAGACTTATGCATTAGCTGAACTTCCTGTCTCTGTTGAAGAAGGAACACATACAATACCTTTCAATCTTGGTGCTGTGTCTGGTCTTGAATCAGGCAAAACATACAAAGTACGCCTTTATAGTAAGAATGGCGATGAAGAAGTTGACGTGACTACAAAAGATATGACACTTCAACCTTATTTCCGCTACTGGCTGGCTGATGGAACTATTAAGGAAGCAAAGGAGCCTACAAGCTATTATACTGAAGGTAAAATTATGGATCCTGATGCAAAGGCAAATGCTGTAGCAATTGATTTAAAAGGTATAAATGAGTATTATATTAGAATGACTGAGAATCCAAACTGCTTGTTCTATCTTGCAGATGGTCAAAAGCTTGACAGTGAATTCTCTAAGGCAAACAAAGTTTTAAATGGTGCTGCCGAAAAGATTACTATTGACGGTAGTTATTCATTCTATGCTCCAGAAGGATTTACCGTAGAGGAAGCTACTTATACTCGTAAGTTTGCTAACGGCAACAATAACGATGGTAAGGGATGGGAAACTATCATTCTGCCTTTCAAGGTTAATTCAGTTAAGAACGGTAACAAAAACCTGCAGTGGTTCAAGTCTTCTACTGACAAGCGTAAGCACTTCTGGGTAATGGAATTCACTGATGCTAAGGATAACGATCTCGTATTCGACTATGCTCAAAACTTCGAGGCTAACACTCCTTACCTGATTTCTGTTCCTGGTAACAAATGGGGCGACAACTGGGATCTGACAAACAAAGACATCACATTCAGAGGTGTTAATGTAACAGTTCCTGCTTCTGTATTAGAGCCTATCACTTATAGCGGCAAGTCTTTTGTTGGTATGTTGGCTGCAACAACTGTTAATGGCTGGATTCTGAATGATGAAGGTACAAACTTCGAACAGAAAGAAGCTGAGGTTAAGGGATTCAATGCCTATATAACTACTGAAGCTGCTGCCCCAACAATGCGTATCATAATTGCTGACGCTACTGGCATCATCAATGTTGAAACTGAAGATGCTCCTGAGGCTTCTTCTGCAATCTACAACCTCAATGGTATGCGCGTTAACAAGGCACAGAAGGGTGTATACATCCAGAATGGCAAAAAATATGTAGTTAAATAGTTCAAAGACTTCTATGATTAAGATTTTCTAAAGTTTATCTTAATCTTAAATAATAAAAAGATGAGTGTGACTAATGTCATGCTCATCTTTTTTATCTCCTTTCTTTATACCTTAATTATATATAATATATATTCAGTTCAAAATAGCCGCCCCTGTTCCCTGCCATATATCATGCAGCCTCTCTCTTTCAATCCTTATCCTTCATGCCGTGCATAATATCGTCTCCGTACTTGAAGCATCGCATGCGTCAGCATCCCCGTCCGTGATGCATTCATAAATGCCAGCCCGCTTCCGCGGCCTCCTTTTTTTCCACATGTGCCCGTCCGCCCCCGCCCCTTGCATCCTTTCCTTCCCTTACCTTTCCTTGCCTAAAGCAAACGGAAAGACTCCTTAAAAGCCCCTAAAAGCCCCCTTTTCGCCCCTGAAATGTTAAAACTCTGTTAAAATCCGAAGTTTTCTGCCCTATTATTTTGCCGTTTGGCAGGAAGTGCGTACTTTTGCATCCGCTTTCGCACCTTAACGGTCGGCGGGGGCATCTCAGAAAGAGATCTTTGAAAGGATTACATAGACAGAGAAGTAGTACAGGAAGCAGGCATCCCCTTATGTC
>JAGAGD010000069.1 GCA_017627765.1 Prevotella sp.
ACTGCGATATGCCACGTTTCGCATCGCGAAAGGACACCTTTCACTTTTTCATTTCTTATGTTCGTTTACATAGTTTAAGCCGATTGATTAACAATTAAACGCTTTTTAGCATTTCGCCTCGTGCCAAGCGGAAAATCTTTCTCTAGAATCAGAATTCCGTTTGTCAAGATTTTTTACTTTTTTCGTCAATATTTTGGACTGATTTTGAAAGTTACAAACTGTAAGTTGGGTGTTTGATTTCTCGTTTTTTTTGAGGTTATGAGGTGAAGATTTCAGAAAAGCTGCTGCCATAATCTTACTTTCCTTAGACACTAATTCTGTTAAGAAACAAGGCAGGCAGGAAAGAATTATTAGCCACTCTCTGCTTTTTCTCATCATTTTTCAGTAAATTTGGCTGCGCCTAACTTACCCAGCACTCGGAAATGAAAAGAAAAACAAGTTTCTCTTTTACATTTCGCTCATTTTTCCGTAAATTTGCAGCAATTAATATAGTGTATAGTTATGCTGGATTAATGATTAAAGGAATAAAGATTAATGATAAGTTAAGGTTAACGTTAAAGTTCCCGT
Source organism: Prevotella sp. (assembly GCA_017627765.1). Classification (GTDB taxonomy): domain Bacteria; phylum Bacteroidota; class Bacteroidia; order Bacteroidales; family Bacteroidaceae; genus Prevotella. Next base: position 568 of record JAGAGD010000069.1, read on the forward strand.
TCCCGTTATCGTTATAGTTATAGTTAAAGTTAAGGTTATTATATATGAAAAAGCAGATTATTGTAATATTAGCGCTGTTGTTCTCGGTTGTGGGAGCGAGAGCACAGGGTGATGTATATGAGCGTTCTAAGGTCTACGAATGGCCTACGGACAAGCAGGTGGTGGACAAGCTGAAGGCATGGCAGGACTTGAAGTTTGGAGTGCTGATGCACTGGGGCATCTATTCTGTTCCTGGCATCGTTGAGTCATGGTCTATAGTTGACGAAGACTGGATTACGCGCGACACTACGCAGACTTTCCAACAGTATCAAGACTGGTATTTCGGACTGGCAGACAAGTTCAACCCTACTAAGTTCAACCCTGCGCAATGGGCTGACGTAATGCAGAAGGCTGGCATGAAATATATGATTTTCACGACTAAGCATCATGACGGATTCTGCATGTTCGACAGCCGCTATTCTGACTTCACCATTGCTAAGCATGCCTTCCGCGACAATCCTAAGCGCGACGTGCTGAAATATGTGCTCGATGCGTTCAGGCAGAAGAACTTCATGATAGGCACTTACTTCTCTAAGCCCGACTGGCACTCGCAATACTACTGGTGGGATGTCTATCCAAAAAAGGGCAGAAACGTGAACTACCCTATCGGCAAGCACGCGTGGCGATGGCAGCAGTTTAAGCAATACACCTACAACCAGATGGAGGAAATACTCTCGCGGTATGGCAGCGTAGACATTCTCTGGATGGATGGCGGATGGGTTTGCAAGGAGAACAACCAAGACATTGATATGCCTCACATTGCTCAGATGGCGAGGAAGAACCAGCCTGGACTGATAATGGTGGACAGAACGATTCATGGACCTTACGAGAACTATCAGACTCCAGAACGTACAATACCCGAAACACAACTCGACTATCCATGGGAAAGCTGCATCCCTCTGAGCGATGACTGGGGATGGGTGGCGCGACCAAGATGGAAAAGTCCGCAGAAGGTTGTGAACACGCTGATAGAGATAGTTGCCAAAGGCGGCAACCTTGTGCTTGGCGTAGGTCCTACTCCCGAAGGACTGATACAGCCCGAAGCCGTAGAACGACTTGAAAAGATTGGCGAATGGATGAAGCTGAACGGAAAGGCTATCTACAATACTAAGACTACAAAGAAGTATAACGACGGCAACATCTGGTTTACGCAGTCGAAGGACGGAAAAACAACTTATGCTATCTTCATGCTGAAAGAGGGTGAAAATATGCCTAAGACGATAAGCTGGAGCGGAAACCTGCCAAAGAAAGGCTCTGCCATCCGCCTTGTAGCCAACGGCAAGAAACTGTCTTACAAAATGAAAAACGGAAATGTTGTTGTAACTCTGCCCAACAACATCCCCGCTTCTTCATTCGCTTGTGAGTTTGTGAATTAGTTAACTATAGTGCATAGTACATAATTCATAGTTCATAGTTCATAGTTGTTCTGTTCCCGTTCCCGTTAAGGTTAACGTTAAAGTTCCCGTTAACGTTAACGTTATCGTTAAAGTCATATCCGCTTCTTTGCTTGTTCAACGAGGCGGATGCCAAGTTCGTAAGCATTGTGCAGGTCGACAGGGAACTGAATCTGACGCACCTCGTCTTTTATTGCTTCATTAAACTGTGCAGCATCGTAGCGGCTGTAGTCGTTAAACTGGTAGGTGTTGAATGAAAGGAGGGTCTCAGTTGGTCCGAACATACTTAGTTGTGAGGCATTCGCGCCGAGCAGGACATCATATTTAGCCTGCACAAATGTTTCCTCGTTAGGGCAGTTCATTGTGTAGATTGTCGCAGAGTTCTTCTGCTTGTTCACAACTGGATGGATGAAGTCAGAATAGTTTACGGCAGGGAAGACGAGTCTTTCCAAAAATGCGCGCAGGTTGGCTGAAGGATAGCTGCAATAAACAGGCGAGCCGCAAACCAGCACGTCGGCATCAACAGCCTTCTCTAATATTGGTTTCAAGTCGTCCTTAAATGAGCATACACCTTTCTTTCCGCCCTTAACCTTGCAGGCAAAGCAGCTCATGCAGCCTTTATAGTTCAGCTTTCGGTCATAAAGGTTAACCATTTCCACTTCTGCGCCTGCTGCCTCTGCGCCTTTCATGGCTTGTTGCAACAGTTGTGCGGTGTTGTTGTTTCGGCGAGGACTGCCGTTAATAAATAATGCTTTCATATCGCTTATTATTTTCTCTATTTCGCTAGTCATTATGGTTTGGAAGTAAATTCAATTATGGTGCTTACATCTTTGCCGATGGATAGAGTTACGACAATAGCCGCATCAAGTTTATACACTGCAGGGATAAGTACATCGCCCAACTTTGCCGCTATTCGGTATTCCACTCTCAGCCCGTCTATCTTAAAGTCATCGGGCAGCAGTTCCATAGCCATTCTGATGTAGTTGGCATTGTTCACATGCTTGTTGTAGTCTATGTCAGCCTTCAATATCCTGATAGGTTCTTGCAGCATCGGTTCAGTCTTTGGAGTCATTATGCGGCGGTCTTTATACTCCATTTCGAGTTGCGGCTCAATGTTGAGACTCGACATTGTTGGCCCGTCAATGCGCTTCAGTTTTCCGTTTGCCTTGTCAACGAATGCTCCCATGCTCCATGTGCGATAGCATGGATTTCCGTTGGAATCGTATATAAAAGTGTTTCTGAATCCGAACATAGGCTTTATTCCGTAGACCGAAGTAGCAACAGTCAGTTGTTCTTTGAAATCAGGCACTCGCATTATCTCCACTTGTCTTGATGCCAACAGTTGTGTCATGTTCTCCCTTGCAAAGAATTCCTTTACAACAGGTTCGCTGTCAATCCACATTTCAGAACAATCCTGCATCATCTGTAGAGCAGAATAGAGCTTTAGTTTTCCGTTGCTGTCGCAAGTGCTTGTAGTAACTTTACAGTCTAAACAAAACATTATTTGAGGTTATTAGGTTTTGTGATTTATGAACTGGTTGAGGTTTTAGGGAGTATAAGGTTCTTTGAGGTTGAATTACTTTTATCACTTGGACTGATTAAAGCGAATCAACCTTATAACCTTATAACATAACAACAGAGAAGTTTCTGCGCAGAAACTTCTCTGTTGTGTCATTCCAAATAAGTATATCCGTAAAGTCCTGAGCGGTAGTTGGAAAGGAATTCCTTTCCTTCCTCAAGCGAAATCTTTCCTTGCTTAACGCTCTTTGTAACCCATATTTCAAGTTGACGCACCAGCTTCTTCGGGTTGTACTGAACGTATGCCAGTACTTCTTCAACCGTCTCGCCGTCGAATATCTGGTCGATGCTATAGTGTCCGTCTTTCACAGATATGTGAACGGCATTGGTGTCGCCGAAGAGATTGTGCATATCGCCAAGAATTTCCTGATATGCTCCCACGAGGAATACGCCCAGATAGTATGGTTCTTGCTTGCGTAGTGTGTGGACAGGCAGTATCTGCGAGTTGTTGCGATTGGTGACAAAGTTGGCTATCTTGCCATCGCTATCGCAGGTAATGTCCTGCAATGTTGCGCTTCGCGTTGGTCTTTCGTCAAGACGCTGTATAGGAACAATAGGGAATAGTTGGTCGATAGCCCAGCTGTCGGGCAGCGACTGGAAGAGCGAGAAGTTGCAGAAATACTTGTCGGCAAGTGTTTTGTCGAGTTTTCTTAGTTCTTCTGGCATGTGTTTCATTCGCTTAGCCAGTACGTTTATCTCGCGGCAAACGCTCCAGTACATGCTTTCCACTTCGGCACGGGTCTGCAAGTCTATTATTCCATGAGAGAAAAGGTCGAGTGCTTCTTCGCGTATCTGCTCCGCATCGTGCCAGTCTTCAAGCATTGTGCGGGGATTAAGATTGTCCCATATATCATATAGGTCTTTCACGAGTTTGTGGGCATCAGCCTCTGGTTCGAAGTTCTCGTCCATCTCTGGCAGCGATGCAGTTTCAAGAACATCAATAACCAGCACTGAGTGATGTGCAGCCAGGCTGCGTCCACTCTCCGTAATAAGGTTAGGATGAGCAATTCCGTTTTGGTTGGCAGCCTCAACAAAAGTATAGATACAGTCGTTGACATACTCCTGAATGGTATAGTTTACGGAACTCTCGCTGCTTGGCGAGCGTGTTCCGTCATAGTCAACACCGAGTCCTCCACCACAGTCAACGAAGTCAACATTGTAGCCCATCTTGTGAAGTTGCACATAGAACTGTGCCGCTTCGCGCAGAGCAGTCTGAATGCGGCGTATCTTGGTTATCTGACTGCCAATATGGAAATGAATCAGTCGCAGCGAGTCGTGAAGTCCTTTACGGTCGAGAATCTCAAGAGCCTCAAGCAGTTCGCTCGAAGTAAGACCGAACTTAGAGGCATCGCCGCCGCTTTCTTCCCATTTGCCGCTGCCCGAAGAAGCAAGTTTTATTCTTATTCCGAGATTAGGCTTCACGTTGAGTTTCTTTGCAGCACGCGCAATGATGTCGAGCTCGTTAAGTTTCTCAACGACAATGAAGATGCTCTTGCCCATCTTCTGAGCCAGCAGTGCAAGTTCTATATAACTTTGGTCTTTATATCCGTTGCAGATGATGAGCGAGTCGCTCTGGCACTGCACAGCGATGACGGCATGCAGTTCAGGCTTAGAACCAGCTTCCAGACCGAGATTGAACTTGCGCCCATGAGAAATAATCTCCTCAACGACAGGCTGCATCTGGTTTACTTTAATAGGATAGATGATGAAGTTTTCTGCCTTGTAGTCGTATTCCTTAGCAGCCTTCTTAAAGCAAGAAGCCGTTTTCTCTATACGACTGTCGAGAATGTCAGGAAACCTGAGCAGCACTGGTGGTGTAACATCGCGCAGCGACAGTTCGTCCATCACTTCGCGAAGGTTTACTCCAGGTTGTCCTTCACAAGGTGTAACAACGACATTTCCTTCGCTGTTAACATCAAAATAGGGCATTCCCCAACCATTGAGGTTGTACAATTCTTTTGAGTCTTCAATCGTCCATTTCTTCATACTATATATTTTTAATGGGAACTTTAACCTTAACTTAAACCTTAACGATAACGGGAACGTTAACTTTAACCTTAACTTTAACCTTAACGATAACGTTAACAGAGCAACTATGCACTATGAACTATGCACTATAAACTAAACACCGAGCAACGTCCTCACCTGTTCCATCGAGTTTTTTATCTTTTCGTAGTTGTCGAGCAAGTCAACATTCAGAGTGAACTTAGCCTTAGAATAGAATTCCTCGCGCTGTCTCACCTGCTCATCGATGAAGCGTAGCATTTCCTCTGGATTCTTGTTCTTCAGCAGCGGGCGCTCCGTCCGTCCCATCTTCAGATGAGAGTAGAGCACTTCGGGCGAAGCCTTCAGATAGACAGTGTCAGCCTTCGAGTTCATATAGTCCATGTTGTCGAAGAAACAAGGAGTTCCTCCTCCGCAACTAATAACCACATCCTCAAACTCAGCCACTTCGTGCAGCATATTGTGTTCTATCTGGCGGAAACCATCCTCGCCACGTTCAGCAAAGAGTTGCGGGATGCTGCGCCTCATCCTGCTTTCAATATACCAGTCGAGGTCGTAGAAAGGAAGTCCGAGCCGCAAGGCAAGTTGTCGTCCAATAGTAGTTTTTCCGGCTCCCATATAGCCGAGAAAGATTATTCTTTTCATTCCGTCATGCTCATGTCTGCGCTTACTTGTGCAGTTTGTCTGTTGCTGCTTCTTATCTGCGTTTCTTCTTCTGCGGTGCTTGGTTCACAATGTCCATACACTCAGCGTATGTCAGTTCGGCAGCACGGCTGTGCAATGTCTTAGGCAGACGGTAGTTAGAACCGTCGTAGGCAATATAAGGACCATAGCGGCCGTTCAGCACTTCGAGCTTGCTGTCTTCCTCAAAGTTCTTTATGTGTCGCTGCTCCTCTTGTGCGCGTTTCTCCTTTATCAGGTCAACAGCCTCTTCAAGAGTTATCGTCATTGGGTCGAATGTCTTTGGAATAGAGACATATTTCTTCTGATGAAGCACGTATGGACCAAAGCGGCCTGCGCCAATCACAACTTCAGAATCTTCAAATTCGCCTACGGTGCGAGGCAGTTTGAACAGTTCGAGAGCCTCGTCGAGAGTTATCGTCTCTATGCTCTTGTCTGAAGGAAGCTGTGCAAACTGAGGCTTCTCTACATCGTCGGCAGAACCTATCTGAACGACAGGACCGAAACGGCCTATCTTTACAAACACTTTCTTGCCAGTCTTAGGGTCTATGCCCACCTCGCGCTCGCCAACTTTATGCTCGGTGCGCTCGCTCATGGTGCGCTTCACTTCGGGTTCGAAGTCCTTATAGAATTTCTTTATGGTGTCTTCCCAACTCTTCTTGCCTTCGGCAATCTGGTCGAACTGCTGCTCAACCTTTGCTGTGAAGTTATAGTCTACTATGTCTTTGAAGTATTTAACGAGGAAGTCGTTAACCACCGTACCAATGTCTGTTGGCATCAGCTTTCCCTTGTCGCTGCCCGCCATCTCCTTTTTCTGCTTCGTAGTCAGACGGTTGCCCTTCAGGGTGTCGATGGTGTAGATGCGCTCTTCGCCTTTCTTGTCGCCTTTCACAACATATTCGCGCTGCTGAATTGTAGAGATAGTAGGCGCATAGGTTGACGGGCGACCAATGCCAAGCTCCTCCATCTTGTGAACAAGGCTGGCTTCTGTGTAGCGCTGCGGACACTGCGAGAAGCGCTCTGTGGCAACTATCTCCTCGCGCATCAGGCTGTCGCCCACCGACATGGCAGGCAGCAGGTGTCCCATTTCAGAAGAATTGCTCTCGTCGTCTTCGCTCCACTCTCGATAAACCTTAAGGAAACCGTCGAATGTGATGACCTCACCTGTGGCTACAAACATCTCCTTAGTGCCGTCAATGCCTATCTCTATTGTGGTCTTTTCCAGTTGGGCATCAGCCATCTGCGAAGCTATGGTGCGTTTCCAGATTAGGTCGTAGAGGCGGCGTTCCTGTCGGTTCCCGTCAATCTCGTGCGTACTTATATAAGAAGGTCTGATAGCCTCGTGAGCCTCTTGTGCCCCTTTCGAGCTTGTGTGGTAGTTGCGTGGGCGGCTGTATTTGTCGCCATAGAGATTCACAACCTCCTCCTTACTTGTGTTTATGCAGAGCGAAGAGAGGTTTACGGAGTCGGTACGCATGTATGTGATGAGACCGTTCTCGTAGAGCCGCTGTGCTATCATCATGGTCTGGCTCACGGTGAAACCGAGTTTGCGGGCAGCCTCCTGCTGCAATGTTGAGGTTGTGAATGGTGGTGCAGGCGAGCGTTTTACAGGTTTCTTAGTAACAGCACTGACAGTGAACTGCGCGTTTCGGCATTTCTCCAAGAAAGCCGTAGCCTCCTCGTGGGTCTTGAAGCGGGTGTTCAGTTCTGCCTTCAACTGCTGGGCAGGCTTGTTGTCGCTGCTGGGAGTTGTGAACAGGGCAGTAACACGATAGTAGGGTTCGCTGTTGAAACCCTGTATTTCGCGCTCGCGCTCAACAATGAGTCTAACGGCTACGCTCTGCACACGACCAGCCGAGAGGGCTGGCTTAACCTTCTTCCACAGCACAGGCGAGAGTTTGAAACCAACCAGACGGTCGAGTATGCGGCGTGCCTGCTGGGCATTAACCAGATTCATGTCGATGTGACGCGGATGTTCTATAGCGTCGAGTATCGCTGTTTTCGTAATTTCGTGGAAAACAATGCGGTTTATCTTTGTTTCGTCTAAGTCGAGCACTTCGCAGAGATGCCACGAGATGGCTTCTCCCTCGCGGTCCTCATCGGAAGCGAGCCACACCTTGCCTGCATTCTGCGACTGTTTCTTCAGTTCTGCAACAAGCCGCTTTTTCTCGTCGGGTATCTCATAGTGGGGCTGAAGCGTATTCAGGTCTATGCTTATTTCCTTCTTTTTCAAGTCGCGGATGTGTCCGTAACTCGACATCACTTTGTAGTCCTTACCTAAAAACTTTTCAATAGTCTTGGCCTTTGCGGGGCTCTCTACTATCACCAGATTTGCTTGCATACGTTTTTATTAAATCGTTATTTTGAGTGGCAAAAGTAAACAAAACTTTGTCATATACATTATTATATATACATATTTTGCATTTTTTAATATTATTGGAGCCAAAAATACCTCTCTCCCCTGCCTCTCTTGTCGTTTAACTTTCAATGTTGATGCTTACAACAAAAACCATGCCATAAATCTCAAATGTTAAAATTCATGGACTATATTTTTGTCGACCAAAACTTTCAATCTAGAGAAGCGTTTTGAGCCGTTTTCCAGTTTGGCACGAGGCAAAGTGTAAAAATGTGTTTATTTGTTAATCAATCGGCTTAAACTATGTAAACTGGCATGATGAACGAAAAAGTGAAAGGTGTCCTTTCGCGATGCGAAACGTGGCATATCGCAGTGCGATATGTGGCATATTGCAGTGCCAAAGGTGCCCTTTCACACTGCGAAAGGTGCCCTTTGACTTTTTTAACAATTATGAGTTTTACGACGAAACGTATAATGTCTTGATATTGAACAATTTACCAAAAACGACAAGAAGCCGCCAAATACTCGCATATTTTGCAACTTCATTTTGCTCGATTGAAAATAATCGATTCTCGTGAGCATAAATTGATTAACATTTTAACATTTAGTCCATTTTTTGAATTCCTTAAGTTGTAAGTTTCTTATGCGAGACCTGATAATGTGGAATTAAGTCCGCAAGGCTATGATGTGAGATTATTCATTTTTTCATAATAAAACCATGAAGCCTTAAAACAGAAAATTACAACATTACTAAACCTCACAACTTCAAAACTTTACGGCCTGAAAACCTCATTTTGCCTCATAATAGTACTAATAAAACAAAAGAAATTTGTATTTTTTTGGATACATGATTGCTTTTCCGTAACTTTGCAAAGTTTTAGTAAAAAGAAAAAGAATGAAAATTGCACTGATAGGATACGGAAAGATGGGGCACATGATTGAGCGCATCGCTAAGGAGCGAGGACACGAAATCGTGAGCATCATCGACATCGACAACCAAGACGACTTCAACTCCGAGGCTTTCGCTTCTGCCGATGTTGCCATAGAGTTTACCAACCCTAATGCTGCCTACGACAACATTCTGCGCTCGTTCAAGGCTGGAGTGAAAGTGGTTAGCGGAAGCACGGGATGGAAAAAGAACCACGAGGCTGACATCATGCGGCTCTGCAACGAAGAGGGAAAGACGCTTTTCTGGGCAAGCAACTTCTCGGTGGGAATGGCTATCTTCTCTGCCGTCAACCGCTATCTGGCTCACATCATGAACGGTTTCAGCCAGTATGACGTGAGCATGGAAGAGACCCACCACATCCACAAACTCGACCACCCAAGCGGAACTGCCATAACTCTTGCCGAAGCAATCGTAGGCGAAATAGACCGAAAAGACGATTGGCAGACGGGAAGGCTGATTGGTCCTGACGACAAAACGGGCTGCAACTGCACAGAGCAGAAAGATAATGAGCAGAGTAAAGGTGCTACTTTCTTCGACAACCTGCTGCACATAGACAGCATCAGAAAAGGTGAAGTGCCAGGAATACATACCGTGAAATACGACTCTCAGGCAGACAGCATCCGCATAACCCACGATGCCCACTCGCGTGAGGGCTTCGCTCTTGGGGCTGTGCTTGCTGCTGAATATGCCAACACACACAGCGGCATGCTGACCATAAACGATATGTTTAAGTTCTGAAAACAAATATAAAACAATGATAGACAAGACAAAAGAAAAACTAAACATGAAGAAGCAGTGGGCTAAGTTCATCATAGTGCTGCTGCTTTACATTGCATTTTTGATTTGGCTTAAAAGCTGGCTGGGAATAATCGTCATTCCATTTATCTACGATGCCTACATCAGTAAGAAGATACGCTGGCAGTGGTGGAAAGAATCAGAAGGCCCAGTAAGAATGATTATGAGTTGGGTTGACGCCATAGTGTTTGCTCTTGTGGCAGTCTATTTCATCAATCAGTTCTTCTTCCAGAACTATGTCATTCCTTCTTCATCACTTGAGAAATCGCTGCTGACGGGCGACTATCTGTTTGTTTCAAAACTGAGTTACGGTCCTCGCATTCCTGAGACTCCGCTGACAATGCCGCTCACTCAGCACACCCTGCCTATAGTAAGGACACAGTCTTACATATCATGGCCTCATTGGGACTACCGCCGCGTGAAGGGTCTCGGCACAGTTCAGCAAAACGACATCGTGGTGTTCAACTATCCTGCTGGCGACTCTGTGATGATGGCAGAGCAATTCCAGCCACAAGACTACTACCAGTATTGCTATTCCTACGGCATGCAGTGCTCTCCTGAGGCTCAACGGCCTGTCGACGGACTCTCTGCCGAAAACATGCTTGCTCACTACAACAGGATAATTGCCGACGGCGCAGCGTTTATTAAAGACAATAAGTCTAACTTCGGCAGCATAAAATACCGCCCTACCGACCGCAGAGAGAACTATGTGAAGCGCTGTGTGGGTCTGCCAGGACAGACTTTGCAGATAAAGAACCGCATAGTCTACATCAACGGAAAGGCTAACAAGGAGCCAGACAATGTGCAATATACTTATTTCGTAAAACTGCGCCAGCCTATTCCAGACGAGCTTCTGATTGACTTGCAGATTTCTACCGAAGACGTTATCAGCCAGAACCAGCAGGGATATCTGCCTCTGACTGCCCGCGCATATAACACTCTGAAGTCGAGAAAAGACCTCGTTGAAAGCATCCGACCTGTTACTGACAACGACCAGATAGATGTCTACAAGTGCTATCCTCTCAACGGAAACCACAACTGGACTCGCGACAACTACGGACCTGTGGTTATCCCGAAGAAGGGAATGACTATGAAACTGACTCTCGAAAACCTGCCTGTCTACGACCGACCTATCAGGGTGTATGAGAAGAACGACTTGCAGGTGAAGAATGGCAAGATATACATCAACGGAAAACAGACCGACAGCTATACTTTCAAGATGGACTACTACTGGATGATGGGCGACAACCGCCACAACTCAGCCGACTCACGCTACTGGGGATTTGTTCCAGAAGACCACATCGTGGGTAAGCCAATCTTCATCTGGCTATCAGTAAACCCAGACAAGTATGGCTCGAAGATTCGCTGGAACCGCTTGTTCCGCTGGGTAGACAACATTAAATAATTTGAGGTTATGAGGTTTTAAGGCTGCAAAATGAGATACTTTTCTGTTTAGAAACCTGCAACCTTAAAACCTTACAGCCTCATAACCTTAAAAAATGAGTAAGAGTCTTCTAAGTACAACATATTTCGGACCGGTGCAATGGTATCAGAAGTTGCATCGGTCTGAATTGGTTTTAATAGAACAACATGAGTCTTTTCTGAAGCAGACATACCGAAACAGATGTACTATTGCTACTACAAACGGACTGCTTTCACTGACGGTTCCCGTTGAACACGACAGCAAGAACGATACCATACGCGATACTCTCATCAGCAGTCATGGCAACTGGCAGCACCTGCACTGGAACGCTTTGCAGTCTGCCTACGGCGATTCGCCATTCTTCCTCTACTATTCTGACGATCTCCGGCCGTTCTTTGAGAAGAAATGGAAATATCTTTTCGACTACAATATGGAGATAACAAACAAGATGTGTGAGCTGTTAGACATAAGTCCGAAAATTGAACTGACTGAACATTTTTTGCCCATTTCATCGAAAAAAAAAGATAAGAACGATGAAACTATGCAACTAGTTGCCAACACAGATATTGCCGATTTCCGCTACACTATCCGCCCAAAGCAACCACTGCCCGACAAAGACTTCAATCCTCGCCGCTACTATCAGGTTTTCGAACAGCGTTACGGCTTCCAGCCTAACTTGTCTGTCCTCGACCTGCTCTTCTGCTGTGGTCCCGAAAGTATCTTCTTTTTATAAGAATCTTTAGTTTACTTAGACCTGAAAACTTCAGAAAATTATCAACTAAAAAACTCAAAAACTAAAGAATTTGGAAAAACTTACAAACTAAAGAAGTAAAAACTGTCATACTTACTTTATAATCAATGTCAGCAGATTGTCGTCTGTAAACAAGTCGGCGGCAACTTCCTGCACTTCCTTTGCTGTGATGGCATCAATGTCTTTATAAAGTTTTTCTATATCCCTCTCCCATCCATAGTGAAGAAACGACTTGCCAAAGTCAAGCGCAAACTGCTCTCTCTGGTCGCAAGCAATACCAATCTGTCCCTTTATTTGCCGCTTGGCAGCCAGCAGGTTAACATCCGACAATGGAGTTTCTGCATATCGTTTCAGTTCCTTTCTTACAAGACTACAACACTTCTCCACATTCTTAGGCTCGCATCCAAAGTAAGATGCCCACATACCCGTGTCGCTATAACTCATCATGTAACTTTCAACAGCATACACCAGAGCGAGCCGTTCTCTCAAAACGATATTTAGACGAGCACTCATTCCAGGTCCGCCTATCATGTTGTTGAGCAGATAAAGGGGCAGACGCCGCTTGTCGCCAACTTTATATGCTCTGCAACCTATCATCACATGAGCCTGATGTGTGTCGTGAACAATAGTGCGAGTTTTCTCACAGGCAGTGTCAAACTCAGGTATTTCAACAAGCTTTATGTTGTCGGCATATCGTTTTCCTTCAGCAAATTCGCTTGCAGAGTCAAAGCCCTGACGCCTCAACATTTTTACAATCCTATTGAAATCCACATCCCCATCAACGAAGAAGACAGTTCGCTCTGGACGGTAAAAACGCCGATGAAATCGTAAAAAATCATCTTGTTTGTAAGAATGTAGTTGCTCAGCGTTGCCCAGAATGTTATGCCCAAGCGGATGGTTAGGAAAGAGCCAGCGCTCAAATTCATCGTAGATGAGTTCGGCAGGCGAGTCATTATAGCTTTCAATTTCATCGCATACAACTTCAACTTCCTTTTCAATCTCGGCAGGGGGAAATATGGAACGAAAAACTATATCGCTCAAAAGATTTACTGCTTTCGGAAGATGCTCGTTGAGGATAGCCGCATGAAACACGGTAGTGTCTTTCGTTGTGAAAGCATTAAGGTCGCCGCCAACAACCTCAAGACCTTTAATTATCTGCATGGCATGCCTGCGCATGGTGCCTTTAAAAATCATGTGTTCGCAAAAATGGGCCAGGCCTTCCTCGCCCTTCTGCTCGTTTCGCGTGCCAACAGCAACCTGAAAGCCACAATAAACGACAGGCGACTGAGTATGCCTATGAATGACTCGCAGTCCGGAACGCAAAGTAATAGTATTATAGACTGACATAATTTAAAGTTTTTAAGTGTGCAAAGATACAACAAAATATTATTAAACATCAAAAAGATGAAGAAAAATGATAGTTGACTTCGCCATTTAAAGTCATTTTTGTAACTTTGCAGCCTGTTATTGTTCTAATGGTTAGCCAATTAGATTTCAATTTGAAATTAAAATAAAACAAAATATATAATTACCATGAAGAATATTACAAATCGTGTTTTCTACGTTGGCGTGAACGATAGAAACAAGTCTCTCTTCGAAGGACTGTGGCCTCTTCCTGCTGGAGTCAGTTACAACTCTTACATTATAAAGGATGAGAAAATCTGCCTCATCGACACCGTTGAAGTTGACTTTTTCACCCAATTCATCGAGAATATTCGCGAAGTGATTGGCGAAAAGCCAATAGACTATCTTGTTGTAAACCACATGGAGCCCGACCATAGCGGTTCTATTGCCCTGCTGAAGAAATACTATCCAGAGATAACCATCATCGGAAACAAAAAGACTTTCGGCATGATGCATGGATATTATGGCATTGACGATGGCACTATGGAGGTGAAAAATGGCGACCAACTGTCATTAGGAGAGTCTGCTCTGAGCTTTGTTCTAACACCTATGGTTCACTGGCCAGAAACCATGATGACTCTGCTGAATGACGAAAAAACACCGAATTCATCGATACTTTTCGCTGGCGATGCCTTCGGTTGCTTCGGTGCGCTCAACGGTGGAGTGATTGATGAGGAGATAAACTGCGACGACTACTGGAAGGAAATGGTTCGCTACTATTCTAATATAGTAGGAAAATACGGTACACCAGTGCAGAACGCGCTGAAGAAACTTGCAGGTGTCAAACTCGACTATATCTGTTCTACTCACGGACCTGTATGGCATGAGCACATCGAAAAGGTAATTGACATGTATAACTCTATGAGTCTCTATGAGGCTGGCGAGGGTCTTGTCATCTGCTACGGCACAATGTATGGCAACACAGAGCGCATGGCAGAAGTAATAGCAGAGGCTGCTTGCAAGGCAGGAGTTAAGAACATTGCACTATATAACGTGTCAAAGACTCACCACTCTTATATTCTCCGCGACATATTCCGCTATCGTGGCCTGATTGTAGGAGCACCAACTTATAACGCTGGTCTATACCACGAGATGGACATACTGCTGTCTGAGATTGCAAACCACGACGTAAAGAACCGACTGTTCGGATGGTTTGGCAGTTTCTCTTGGGCAGGAAAGGCTGTTCAGAAGATTGGAGAGTGGAACGAAAACCACCTGCATTTCGATGTTGTTGCCGACCCAGTAGAGATGAAACAGGCACTTACTCCTGAAGTAAGAGAACAATGCGAGGCTCTCGGAAAGGCAATGGCAGAGCGACTTCTGGCAAAGTAATTTAGCTTTAAATTTATGAATTATGAGTGTTAAGTTATAAAGTTTATGCTATAGGAGCTGAGAACAAACAGCCCATGATCAACAAGTAACTTTATTAAATAGCACTCATAATTTTATAATACATAACTTCATAGCTCATAAACAACAACTCACCACTCCACAAGACTACAATAAAAGAAATGAGAAAACTACCATTGCTGCCACGAATCATCATCGCCATCGTGGCTGGTATCTTGCTCGGACAATTCCTTCCGCTATCAATAGTAAGACTGTTTGCAACATTCAACGGCATATTCAGCCAATTCTTAGGCTTCATGATTCCGTTCATCATAGTAGGTCTCGTTACTCCTGCCATTGGCGACATAGGCAGAGGTGCGGGCAAACTGCTCATCGTAACCGTACTAATTGCTTATCTCGACACAGTGCTGGCAGGAATGCTGGCATACGGAACAGGCTCAACATTATTCCCACATCTCATCGAGTCTGCCACAGGAGCCAGCAACATAGAGAAGCCGGAAGACATACTGCCCTACTTCAATGTAAACATTCCCGCAATGTTCGACGTGATGAGTGCGCTCGTCTTCTCGTTCATGATGGGACTCTGCATCGCCTACGGCAGTCTTCCTTCGATGAAATCGGTATTCAACGAGTTTCGCGACGTAGTTACAAGAGTGATAACTTCTGCCATCATTCCGCTTCTTCCGCTCTACATCTTCGGCATTTTCCTGACAATGACAAGCAGCGGAGAGGTTTACCACATTCTGAAAGTGTTTGCAATGATTATCGTTATAATCTTTGCCCTCCACATCTTCATTCTTCTCTATGAATTTATTTTAGCAGGAATAATAGGCAAACGAAATCCGCTACGCGCACTCTGGAACATGCTGCCAGCCTATTTTACAGCACTTGGCACATCGTCGTCGGCTGCAACAATTCCAATAACACTGCGCCAAACCATCAAGAACGGAGTGTCCGAAGGCGTGGCAGGCTTCACTATTCCGCTATGTGCCACCATCCACATGTCGGGTTCAGCAATGAAGATAACTTGCTGTGCCGTAACAATATGCCTGCTCAACGGTCTGCCCTACGACTTCCCTACCTTCCTTCATTTCGTAATGATGCTTGGAATTGTCATGGTCGCAGCGCCAGGTGTTCCTGGAGGAGCAATCATGGCAGCGCTTGCCCCGCTTTCGTCAATACTTGGTTTCGACTCAGAGAGTCAGGCTCTGATGATAGCCCTCTACATAGCTATGGACTCATTCGGTACAGCCTGCAACGTTACAGGCGACGGTGCAATATCAATAGTTGTAGACCGCTTCTTCAAGAGAGCATAATATAGTGATAGTTATGCTGTATTAATGATTAAGGGATAAAGATTAATGATAAGTCAAAGTCCCCATACTTATAAATCATAACTCATAACTAGTCCCCGTTAACGTTCCCGTTATCGTTAACGTTCCCGTTATCGTTAAGGTTAACGTTATCGTTAAAGTTAACGTTAAAGTTAAAAGGTTATTTTCTTTTACATATAATAATTATATGGTGGTTATGGCAGTCGGTGGTACCAAAGATATAAGTGGTGCCACCGTCTTTCATTTTCAATCGCTTGCGTAGTTCTGGTGCCGACATGGGAAAGTTTCTTACGGCAATGTTGGCTCTTTCTATTCCGCTTATAGCCTGGCGCAGTTCGCGCTTATTCATTGTCGTAATCTTCTTTACAACGAAGGTACGCATGAAGGAATCTAAACGGATGTCATTGTCTTGCTCCTTAACGAAGAGATGACTGTTTTGAGCTATGCCTTTCAGATTATATTCCTTGCAGATGAAGCCATAGGCACCAGTCTTCATCAGGCAACTGCTGGGTTCACATACCAACATTCCTTCGCTTATCGTGTCGGCAATAGGCACTGGCAGCTCTAAGTCGTTCAAAGACAGAGAAAGGGTTTCGCCATCAATGCTGCAAAAGAGTCTGACAGGACTATTGCTGCTATTTCTTGACATAACAAAAAGAAGTTCCTTACATTCTGTCTTTGTTCCTACAATATGTACTTCCCTGACACAGGCAAGGTCGGCTATAGCCTTATGATAATCGAGCATAGGCGACAACTTTACTATGACGGTATCGGCTATGTTGAGTAGTCTTTCTTGCAATTCGAGTATATTTGGCGTACAGTCGGCTATGCTGTAAGTACGTGCACCGTGCAGGTTGCGGCGTGCAGGGTCGAGGAAAACAATGTCGGCGTGTGCTATCTTGTCTATAGCCTTAACAGAGTCGGCGCAGCACACTTCGGCATTTTCTATTCCGAGCAGAGGGAAGTTATGAAGGGCAATGTCGCAGAGTTCTTCTTGCTGCTCCACGAAAAGCATTTTGCACTGCTTGTTTTCTTTGTCTAATTGTGCTGAGATTGCCTTTGCTATATAAGAGAAGTCTACACCGAAACCACCCGTCAGGTCTACAAAAGTGTAATTATTGATGGTTGAGTCTTCAATGGTTAGCGTTGAGTTTTCGATGTTTGCGAGATTCATCCATCGGGTTGCCAACTGTGCTTTATATCGGGCTGTTGTTTCGCTTGAGCATTGCTCCATAGAGATATGCTTAGGAAAGCGCAGTCCTTCAGTAGATGCCCATGCTGGCAACTTGCTCTGCGCTGCTTGCCATCCGCTTATCTGCTGAAGAGCGTATGGCATATCTACATCGGGGAACCTGCTGGCGCTGAGTGCCAGTTTCTTTACATCCTCGTGTCTGTTTCTCTCTATGAACTCGTTGGTTGTCATCGGCAGAATCTTACTTCCTTCTTTGCTTTCTTCAGCACTTTTCTGAACTTCTTGTCTGCATGCAGACGCGCTACAGTGGCAGAGGCTGCCAGCCGCGCTGCGTCAACATCGCTCTGATAGTGATAGCCTGCAATCACGCGGCTCTGTCCAAACTCATATCCTCGTTGCAGTATCTCTTCTTGGCAACAAGGAAGAATTTCCACCATGACGAGTGCAGCAGCCCATGCCATAGCCGAGTGAGCCGACGGATAGGAGAAAGTCTTCCTGTGACTTTCCTCTTCTTCGGGAATACCCGATGGTTCGTTGAATAGAACGAAAGGACGGATGCGCTTGTAGTGCTTCTTTACAGAACTGATAGACTGATATGCATCGTTCATTGTGCGCTCTATCAGATAATAAAGATTAGGACAGTCTCTTTGCGTATAAACCTGCTTTGTCGCAGCAGCAAGCATGGCTATAATCTTCTCCGTGCTTGTATCGGCATCGTCGGCAGCCATCTTTCCGCGTGGCGTATTTCGGATACTCTTGCCTTTCTCGTAAGCCTCAGCATCAGCCATAAAAGCAGCCGTAGCCGTGTCGGGAGGCGCAGGAAGATAACGCAAACCGTCTGGCACGCTATTCTTCTCCAGAAACGTAGGATATTGCTTTTGCGACTGCGCCTGCAAACTGCTTATACTCGCAACAAGCAGGAATAATATCAACACTTTCTTTCTCATAATAATAATTACTCGCCTCTCGCAAGCTTCAGTTTCGCTAAGGCTTTAAGGTGTTATGTTCGCTTTTGCTTTAAGTTTTTAACGTGATTATACCACTTCCCGCAGCATAACATGCTAAATTCAACTAAAGCCATTACAGTCTATACACCATAAACCCTAACAAGTTGACCACTTGCGAAGCTTTATTGGTTATTGTTTGTTTTTGAAAGTTTAATGCACAAAAGTAGACATTATTTGTGAGAAAATAGCAGAAAAAGTCAAATTTACAGATAAATAGTGTTAATATTTCAACAAAATAGCGATAATTTGTAAGTTTATTTTGGAAAATAAGAAATAATTGCTATATTTGCAGACCGAAGTCATGTTGTAATGACTGCAAAACACAAGACAACACGATAACGACGACTTGACAACCTATTAAACAATAAATAATTAACTTTATATCCGCAGTCGCTTCTGTCGTTATTCGAAGATAAACAGATGCCGAGTGCGGTATTTGCTTTTATAATTAAATAGTAGTTTTCAATAGTTAGTAGTAATTCTTAGTAAAAGAAAATGACAAAGATGCTTCCCGACCGTTTCTACTTTTTTAGATTTTCGAGGTTAGGAAGTTGAGAAAAAGGGATGGTTTGTGAAAATCATCCCTCTTTTTTTGCCTTTAAGCAAGGCTTAAAGTTGACAAAAACGGTTGCACTTCACATTTCTTCTTATAAGTCTTTGTAAATAAATCACTTTCAAACATACTTTTTGCAGATAAAATCTGATGTTTTACTTATTCGAGATGCCAGCCAGTAAACTCATCGCACTTCCAAGACCAGATTTTATTAGCGCATAGTTGTATTATATTAATAATGTATAGAATAAGAATTAATATTAAGGTTTTGATTTTTTTAGTTCTTGTCTACTCGTCTGCTTACAAACTGAAAGTTTCAAAATCATCCCAAAATCTTGACGAAAAAAGTAAAAAATCTTGACAAACGGAATTCTGATTCTAGAGAAAGATTTTCCGCTTGGCACGAGGCGAAATGCTAAAAAGCGTTTAATTGTTAATCAATCGGCTTAAACTATGTAAACAAACATAAGGAATGAAAAAGTGAAAGGTGTCCTTTCGCGATGCGAAACGTGGCATATCGCAGTGCGATATGTGGCATATTGCAGTGCCAAAGGTGCCCTTTCACACTGCGAAAGGTGCCCTTTGACTTTTTTAACACTTATGAGTTCTGAG
>JAGAGD010000070.1 GCA_017627765.1 Prevotella sp.
AGGAATGAAAAAGTGAAAGGTGTCCTTTCGCGATGCGAAACGTGGCATATCGCAGTGCGATATGTGGCATATTGCAGTGCCAAAGGTGCCCTTTCACACTGCGAAAGATGCCCTTTGACTTTTTTAACACTTATGAGTTTTACGACGAAAGCTATAACGTCTTGATATTGAACGGTTTACCAAAAAGAGCGAGAAACCGCAAAATACTCGCATATTTTGCAACTTTGTTTTTCTCGGTCCTAAATTTTTAAGTTATTTGCGGGGTTAGTTAATCAATTTTTTACCCAACTCGCCCTCGTTTTTTACAATTTTTCCCTCAAACAAGTAGCAGTTTTCAAAATTCAGTTTCAATTTATAAGTTCAAGTTTTCATAATAAGATTCCTTATAAAAAAGCAGAAAAAATTGCTTTTCCTGAAAATTATTCTCTTAGCTAAGAAATGCCCAAACTTTCCTGAACGTCAATTAATTAGAGATAAATAGAGCTAACAAAAGAACTATATTATAATTATATTTCTTATATTTACACCGTGAACTAACCTTATTGACTAACCTAAGATAGCAACAACAATCTGACAATAACCATAAAAATATACTTATGTAAACCTCAATGCAGAAGTAGTTTTATTACGGATAACAAAATTTCATAAAGCACATTAATGTGTTGGAAAGAACGATAACTTTAAATTTTATAATCTAATCAATTAAAGAAAGGGTTTTATATTATGAAGAAAATTTTTATTTTTACGTTATTAATGTTACTATCATTGCATGTGTTCGGACAAAATGACATGGAGCAATGGAGGGTAAAAATGCCAACAGAGCAAAGCAAAGCTCGTAAACACAAAGTGAAAGGAGTCTCAAATGGCAAGATTCCTGAGAACATTGAAAGCATCCGCAGAGATGGCGAGACGGCGGTTACCCCACCAGAAGGCATTGAACCAGAGGTTTGGGAATACCAATCGGGAACATTTATGATGACAGCCATTGGAGGCGGATGGCAAGAATACACCAAAAAGGCAACTAAAGAGTTTGAAGTTGTAATAGACAACAATGACGTTTATATTAAGGGTTTGGCTTTCTTCGTTAAAAGAGCTTGGGTAAAAGGAACAATAAACGGAAATCAACTGATTATTCCAACTGGACAATATCTTGGCACAACCATTCTGGGCAGCATATACCTGAATGGCATTGACTTCAACGACGAAGGTGAAGACAAAACACCCGTTGATATTATCTTTGAATATGATGCTGAACTTAAGAAACTGACTCTCAACGAAAATATTGGCATTATAGAATGCGAAAGCAGCACAGAACTTGCAGGTTTCTGCTATTGGTATGACTTGGTAATACAGAAACCTGACCCTTCGGAACTGCTTCCGATAACACCACCAGAGGGATTAGTGACTACTGAAAAAACTCTAACAGGCAAGTCTGGCATCGGCAATACCTACATAAATAAGAATGTCATGATTGGCATTGACGGAACAGACGTATACATTTTAGGACTTGTAAACGATTTCCCTAACGAATGGGTAAAGGGCACCATAGCTGACAACACGGTTACTTTCCCTATAAGATATATAGGCAGCGTTGAAGAACAAAAATATTTCATTGCAGGCTTAGCTTCGGGTTCACTTGTTCCATATTCAATGACTTATGACCAAGAGAGAGACACTTATGAATATGACAGCCAGCTCTTAGTAAACAACAACAAGTTCAATTATAATAATGAGAGTTTACTAAACAGCTATAGCGGTCTATATATAGGTCAGCGTCCAGAACCGCTCTCACCACCAGAAAACCTTCAGACAAAAAAAGTAGAATATACAGGAAAAGACGCTAAAGGCCTTACAGTCAATGGCAGCATTAACATTGGCTATGACGGTAACAATGTGTGGATGCAAGGACTATATAATGGACTTCCTGAAGGATGGACAATGGGTACATTCAATGAAGAAAGGACAGAGCTCACCATTGAACTTGGGCAGTTTATAGGAGAAGACGAGAATGGGGCTTACAATATCTACGTAGTAGGCGACGACAGAAGCAACCCTGACAACGTTCTCATCACCGACGTGAAACTGAACTATAATGCTGAAAACGATGTTTTCGAATCTGTAAACAACATGTTCTTTAACATCAAAAAAGACAGGCTATTATTTATTAACGCCTTAAGAGCAGGACTGATTATAGGAGAAGTTGCAGACCACACTTGGATTGCTAAAGAACAAGGATACTCAGACAATCAGGAGATTACGGAAATAACAATAGCAGAGGGCATAAAAGGCACCTTGTCAAAGAATGACGGTGAAAACTCTCCAAAGTATAATGAAACGGGCGATGCAGTGAACATGTTTGCAGCAAATAGCCTTACGATAACTTCGGAAAAAGAAATTGCAAAGATTGTCATTACTATGACGGGCAGCGAAGATGAAATGACACTGGAATCTAACATACCAAAATATAGTAAAAACGACAATGTTGGTATATGGAAAGGAGAATCTAATAAAGTTGTATTCTCGGTTCCAAATGAGTCAGGCAAACAAGCAAAGATACAGCGCATTGACATTTTCCTCCTCGACTATTCTAATTCTGTAGTTACCGCTCCAGAAGACTTAGTTACCGAAGACTACTATTTCAAGGCAACAGACACTTATCATCATTCAACGGTAACAAATGTTGTGAAAGTAGGATTCTATGGCGAAGAGGATGTTTATATTCAAGGTCTCAGCCAGTACATCAGAAAAGCATGGGTTAAAGGAAAACTAAATGAAGGCAAGCTGGTCATACCAAGACGTAAACTTGGAGAGAGTTCTTCAATATTTGGCGTCTTTGTTTTAGAGTTTTGCGGGGCAGAATTTACATACGACTCTGAAAACGGCATATTCTTCTCTGCAGAAGGATTTAATACAATAGACAAGGAAGATGAGTTTGAAATGGATGAGTTTGAGAATGTCACTCTGACTAAAATAGTTGAAAAAGCGATTACGCCAGCAAAACCTGCCATTACATCTTATTCACAAGGCAACAAATATGACCATGTGAACATGATTATTCCACTTGAAGATGTAGAAGGAAAGCCTTTAGTTGCAGACAAACTAAGCTATAAACTATATTACAGCATAGGCGATGAAGTCAAGGAAATTGAATTTACGACAGACTTATACGGCAAGTTAGAAGAGAACATGACCGAGATTCCATACAACTTCACTGACGGGCACGACATACAAGTGAATGGACAACGCATAAATCTATACCACGGAAATCGCACCGAGTGGGAAAGAATCGGAGTTGTAAGCATATATAGAGGCGGTGGCGAAACCAACGAAAGCAGCATCTGTTGGTATAAATTAAAAGATACAGTAAACATCGAAGAGGCTGCTATTGCTAACGGAGAAGAAAATTCTGACATCTATAACTTGCAGGGCATTCGTATGAAAACAGCTCCAAAGGGCATTTACATAAAGAATGGCAAGAAATATGTAATTAGATGAGTTTCCTGCAAATATGAATAATGTGGGAGATATATTCTGACAATATAAGTTGTGCTTCTCATATAATCTCAATATCATGAATTAAGAAGTAGGCAACTGCCGACACTTCAGCAGTAATATCATGATTAACATAAAGCAGGTACAGCAAAGATGAAAATAATAAAAAAAACAATTATCAATGCTTTGTTCTGTACCTGCTTATATATTTCATAATACATAAAACGACTGATTTTTAGTATAACACTACATTATAACAACGCAATGAACATAAAAAACACTACTACAAAAATCGTCTTTTTAATCTTTTTGTCGTTACTAAATTTCAATCTGATACACTCTCAGACTAATAAAGCCTCCATTTTCGGAGAACTCTTCGGGGCGTCAACAACGTTTGGAATACATTTTGACTCACGCTTCAACAGCGAGACTAACTGGGGAGGAAGGTTAGGAGTTGGCTTTACAGAATCAAAATCACAAGACTTCTTTAAGTCTGCACCTGAAAGGACAAGGGGATGGTCGTTTCCTATTGCCGTTAACTATTTATTAGGAAAGAATGGGCATTATGCAGAAATTGGCATTGGCGTAAGCTATGGGCTTTACAACTGTAAATATCATGACAAGGTTGGGCACGAGATAGAGGAAAGCAAGTCTGGCTCTTTCGGCTTCTTGGATTTAGGTTATCGCTATCAGCGTGAAAACGGCATTGTCATACGCATCGGCATCAGTCCAGGAGTCGCTTTAGACATGTACGATGAAGATGGAAAAACAGAACACGGAGTAGACCGTGCCGCAGTGATTTACCCTTATATAAGTTTCGGTTTTAATTTATAATAATCACATGAAAGACAAACTTGATTATTACAAATCGACCTAACATCCAACTGGCTTTTCATAAATAACTATATCCCTGTTGTCCCAATGCTCTTTGCTTACCATCCTCAACTCTTTGGGGAGCAATGGTGCTGGGGTTCCGTCTGAAACTGTTATTGGGGCAGTTTCTATGCGTATGCAGTCGAAAAGCTGCTGGTCGATAAACGACTGTAGAGTTTTTCTTCCGCCTTCTACGATGAGCGACAGCAAACCGCGTCGATAGCAGTCGTCAATTATCTTGCTTATAGGCATTTCGCATGAAAGCACATATCTGTGAGGCGACCTGCCTGCCCAGTGGCGCACGTTGAGCTGAGGATGCTCACACTCGTCGGTGATTCTGCCAACAACTATTGCGTCGTTCTCAGCACGCATCTTGTGAACAAGCATCTGCGTGAAAGGCGAAGATATGTGAAGCCTCCTATGGCAGTCGTCAATAAATCCATTCTGGGTCTGTGCCCATTTCAGCGTTATGTATGGACGCTTCTTGCTATGATATGTAAAAAAACTGCGATTTATATCTTGGCATTCTTCTTCAAGCACACCAACCTTAACTTCAATGCCAGCCTCGCTTATCCGCTTTATTCCGCGACCTTGCACCTTTGCAAAAGGGTCAAGACAGCCTACTACGACGCGTCTTACTCCCTTGCTTACAATCAAGTCGGCACATGGGGGAGTCTTTCCGTAGTGAGCGCATGGCTCAAGACTAACATATACAGTTGCTTCTGGCAGCAGATGCTCATCCTCTTTTTTAACGCTGCGAAAAGCATTAACCTCAGCATGGGCTTCGCCGCAACGTATGTGATAGCCCTCACCTATTATCCTGCCGTCGGCAACAATCACAGCCCCGACCATCGGATTAGGCCTTGCCCCGTTCCTTCCGCAACGAGCCAGTTGCAGACAACGCATCATGTATTTCTCGTCTGTTGTCATAATCGAAGATAATTGATTGGCAAAGTTAAGAAAAATAAAAGTTATAAGCACACTTTTACATCAAAAAAATCCTCAAGCATCATGTATGACACTTGAGGATGGAAAATAATATTATTCAAGTTTCGCAAGTGCTCAACTTGTAAGGCTAAAAGGCTCTGAGGGGAAGTTAGCGCATTATTCTCCCATTTCGTTAGAATATCCGCTGCCGTCCTGTATGTCGTCGCCACCTTCATATTCCATTCTTGGACGTTTATTCTTTGTATTTCCGAAGTTCCATGTCAGCGTAACATTAACACGGCGACCCTTGCGGAAGAATTCTGAAGAGCGGAAGAAAGCGTCTGTCTCGGTAACATTGCGCCATTTTCTTGTATTGAAGATGTCGCGGCAGTTAACTGACAGCATTAGTTTTTTGTTGAAGAAACTCTTTCGCGCACCCAAATCAACACTGTAGTTTGGCTTTCTGTAGCCCTGAGTTATAACCTGACGCGCACGATAGTCGCCTGTCACTTGGAATGTAATGTCGTAAGGAAGCATGATGCTTGCCTGCATTCTTGCATTCCATGTGAAGTTGTGGTCGCTCTCGCCTGTAACTGTATATCCGTCAACCACATGAGTAAAACCGTCAAGATGATAGTAGTAGGCATTGGCTGTGGTAGTAAGGTCGAGTATTCTGAACAGCTTGTTCTTCAAAACAACCTCAACACCCGAACTTGTACTCTCAGAAACGTTCATGTTTGTCTGATACATCATGCCGTCGGCTGCCTGCCATTTTATGCGCTGAATAACGTCTGTTGTTGGACGATAGTAAGCACTGACAAGCAGAGAGTGTCCAGTCCAAGTCTTCAGATAGTTGAGAGAGAATGAGTTTGAGAACTCTGGTGTGAGTTGCGGGTTACCAAACTCTATCATAGAGGCATCGCGAGTATTTCTGAAAGAGTTAAGTTCTCCACCCCAAGGACGACGCAGACGGCGTGTATAGTTCAACTGAAACTGCTGTGTCGGTGTAATCTGATATGACATGAAAACACTTGGGAAGAGCTGGAAATAATCTTTCTTGAATGGCACATCACGCTTGTCGGCATCATATTCCTGCTCCCATGTATAGCTTTCGGTGTTTACCTTCCAATACTCTCCGCGCAGACCTGCCATCAGTCCGAACTTACCGAAGTTGCCTGTGAGTGTTGCATAGAGTGCATGAACATCCATATCGTAGATGAAACGATTGAAGAAGGCACGGTCTTCTACGGCATTATCGCCATTCCATGTATTGTCAACAAAAGAAATCTGCGGAGTATTCTCTTTTGAGAATCTGCCCTGATAACCTGTCTGCAACTTCATTGTCTTTGACAGAGCATTCTCATAGTCTACCTTAAACTCCCAAGAACGGTTGTTTACATTCATCGGACGATACTGATATGAGTAGCCTGTCTGCTGACTTGCCATAACGGTCATTGAGTCGCGATAGTAGTTGTCGTGGTCTGACTTCCACTGATTGAAGTCAAGTTGCACATCAAGAAAATGCTTATCTGAGAAGGTGTGACGATAGCCAAGTTCGCCATGATACATGTGCATGTTGCCTCTCGACCTCGTGTCTCTGAACATCTGCATATTGTCTTCCAGCTCACCTATTGTGCCATAGTGGTAGAGAGTCTTGCCATAATCATGGAATCGTCCATGCATCATCATTCCTGCAATAGTAAAGTCGTCTTTGCTTGTTGCATGAAGCGTAACACCAGCACGGGTAAAGAGGTTGTTTCCGAAATTATGATTGTTAGAGTTGTATCGCTGATACTGCTTTGAAGCGTAGGTCTCCTGATTGCTTACGCCACCACCCTCGCCTTCACGATGGCGATAACCAATGTTGAGATAGGCATCGAGCAACTTGCTGTTGTAGTTTATGTTACCACTCACGTTAGCACCGCCTCGGGTGTCGGCACCTGTCTGAATAGAGCCATAGTAGCCAGCCTTTCGGTCTTTCTTCAGCACAATGTTGATAATGCCCGCAGAACCTTCTGCCGAGAACTTGGCTGAAGGGTTGTCTATAACTTCTATCCTGTCGATGCTTTCAGCTGGCAACTGCTGTAATATCTGCGCACGGTTGTCGCTGGTCAGTCCGCTTGCCTTTCCGTTTATCCACACTTCAACGCTACTGTTGCCCCTCAACGAGATGTTTCCATCGTTGTCAACTTCCACAGAAGGAATGTTTTCAAGCACATCGCTTGCCGCACCACCTGCATTGGCAATGTCTTGGCTGACATCGAATGACTTGCGGTCTACTTCCAGTTTTACGGCTGAGCGCTGACCAGTAACAGTTACTTCATTGAGTTGGCGAGTGTCCTCCGACATGTATATAGAGGCATAACTCTGCACCGTATGATTACTATTGATAGAGAAATCGCGCTTTATTTCTTTATACCCCATGAACGAAACTACGAGTTCATAAGTGCCTTTAGGCAAATCAACAATATTGAAAGCGCCGTCTTCGTCGGTGATAGCTCCCTTCAGAAATTTTCCGTCTGCCTTATTGTTTACTACAACATTTACATAAGGCATTGGCTCATCGCCTGACTTGTCAAGAATTTTTCCTTTAACAGTGCCTTGAGCAGCAGCTATCACAGCTGTCAGACACATCAATAACAGTAGTGTATATCTTCTTTTCATAATGTATTTATTCCATCATCTCGCTTATAGATGATATGGTTTTGAGCTGCAAAAATAGTGAAAAGCCACGTAACTGACAAACAAGTTCAGAACATTTAACGTATGTTGTTGTCAGTTAGTGGCTTTTCACTATCTACAGCCTATATTAGGCTTATCCTTTATGTCATTTTCTTACTGTCACAAGTCGGGCTGTTCCGTCGGTCTTGCTCTTCACTATATAGACTCCTGCTGGCAGACTGTTGATATTCTTCATGGTCTTGCCTGTAGCCTTACCGTCAATGGTATAGACATCTCCCGAACTGTTTTCGACTGCTGTCTGTAGAGTTATTGCGTTTGGCTCTACATTCTCCATCTCTGCATATTTCATATTTTCAGAAACAAAGAACAAATACCACCACAATGCATTCTCGTAATCTTCTCTATGTCCGTAAGGATAATAGAGCGTACAGTCTTTGCCCAACCCCATGAAGCACTGGTCTCCTGCGCTTGCAGGTTCAAGGGTTGGCGATGTGACAACCTTCAGATTGCCGCAGTCGAAGATTCCTTTCTCTCCTATTTTGCTTAGAGCATCTGGCAGGTCTAAACGCGTCAGATGGTGGCAACCTGCTATGGCATAGGCCTCAATCTCGCTTACTGTGTTTGGTATCTCTATTTCTCCTTCCTTAAATGGAACAATGCTAATCAGGCGTTTGCCATCAGCCGAATATAGAAGTCCGTCAACATACTTGAACCCATCGCCTTCTTCATTTGTGAGGTTGAGTGACTTGAGCGATGTCAGAGCCCATGCTCCTGTATGTATTTCTTTCAGTTGTGGCAGTGAAAGTTGTTCAAGACTACGGCAGTTATAGAATGCCATATAAGGCAGTTCGTCGTCGGCTGTTGTGTATTCTTGCCCGTCAGCGATGAGATAAGGTTCGCCTCCGCTTACGATTCGTGCTTCTGAGAGGTCAAGGCTATAAAGACGACAACCAGTAGAATAGCCTTTCTCGTCGCGTCCTGCCATGTGGCGTATCAGTTTCAGGTCGCTGCTGTTAACCTCTCCGTTTATCTTCAGACTCTGATAGTGGGCATTGTCTGCAACTTCTATGATGTCACTCAGTCCGCCTGCCTCTGTTTCCACTTCTATAGGTTCTACTTCGCTGGCAACGGGTGATGCTAAATTATATATCATATCCTGACCTCTGCTGAACTTATAAGTCTCTGGGTTGAGCAAGTCGAGATTGAAATATCCGTCGTCGCGACCATTCCATCCCCAGTTTACATGGACAAGTCCTGTCTCGTCGTATCCATCAAGCACAAAGGCATGACCGCCAACTTCATCATAGCCTGTATAATATATCGGACGGCGGTTGTCAAGTTCAAAGTAGACTTGGTCTATCCAGTCTTGATCAGTAAGACCATAATAAGACAAATAATCGCGAGAGATTCCACCTAAGTTGTCTTCAGAAAATCCGAAATGCTCTACAAGACCATAATAAGCATAATAAGTAGCCGCTCCACTTCCGTCTGTTGCATAGTTCATATTGCTTGCAACACCGACATGATGCATCAGTTTGGCTACAGCAGCACCCTCAACCTCTGTATATGATTGGGTATAGTCATCTTTCATATTAGCCCAATCGTAGATGCCTTCGCTGAAGTCTACTGTGTCAACTATCTTCTCTCCAGTTGCCTGCAACACTTCTACAGAAGCAGTACCTGTTCCACTTACGGGGAAGCGATGATAGTAGAGAATCTGAGCCAATGCTGTAGCAACACAGCCAGTCACACACTTGCCAGCATTCTCAAAGTTCTGCCAGTCGTCGCCACTTGTAGTTCCCGTAGGACAATCGTTGTTATATGGTTCCATCTGTCCCCACTTCGTTGTCAGCAACGGGTCTACTCGTGTATCAAATACCTGTTCTTTTCTTCGTATGCCTTTCTTGATAACGTCGTCTGCGACCTCCTCAATTGCTTTCATCCACCAGTTGAAGCCAGCATTCTTGCTGTCTGCCTCAAAGCGTGTATCGGCATAGCCCAACACCTCTGGCAGCAGGTCGTCGGTAGAAACAATGGCATAACCACCTTCACTATAGCCCAACACAGCAACACTATTGCGTTGTTGTAACAGCACAGGTGCATCCTTGCGTGGTGCTTTGTTTGCCTGTTTTCCGAAATTAGCATTGATAACTCTTTGTGCTGCTGTCTGCATCTGCCTCTGTGTGCGTGGCTTAGCACCAATGTTGAGCACTGCAACAATAAACAGCATCAACACTACAACTCGTCTGTAGAAATTCGTTGTTGTCATAATAAAGATAATACCAAATATAGAAAGAATATATAATTGAGGGCTAAAGAATGCCCCTTCAGTTTAATTAGAATGATATAACTCTTGCAAAAGTACAAAAAAATATTATACAAGCAAAATATTAGTGTTTATGAGCCTATAAGTTAACGTGCATTTGAGTTTATAAGTTCCTAAATTTGTGAATTAATAAGTTGGCAAACAATCATAAGGTAAAACATTCTATTATGTCAAAACAAAAAAAGACCCGTATACGAAAATGTATACAGGTCTTTAATCTTTGGATTTATACTCATATATTATATTACAAAACGGAATAGATATAAACACTTATTTTACATTAAATTCTAAGACTTTCTCGTCTTCAATATAGCCTTCTAAGTGGTCGTTTATGCTTACGGGACCAACTCCTGCCGGAGTTCCTGTATAGAGCAGGTCGCCTGTCTTTAGCGTAAAGAAGCGGCTGATATAACTTATTATTTCGTCAACACGGAAAAGCATATCGCTTGAACAGCCCTGCTGAATGGTCTTTCCGTTGATATCGAGATGGAAATGAATGGCCTGAATGTCGCGATATCGGTCAATAGGCATCCATTTTCCTATGACAGCCGAGCCATCGAAACCTTTGCTTATCTCCCAAGGATGTCCCGCTTTCTTCAATCTAGTCTGCAAGTCGCGGGCAGTGAAGTCAATACCGAGAGTAACGGCATCGTAGTAGCGATGGGCAAACTGCTGAGGAATACTCTTGCCCAAGCGGCATATTCTAACGACAAGTTCTGTTTCATGGTCGATGCGTCCCATCTCTTCGGGCAGGAAAAACGGTTTTCCATCTTTCAGCAATGCCGAATCAGCCTTTGTGAAAATGACAGGTTCCGCAGGACGGTCGGGCTTTCTGCCCATTTCCTCATTATGCTTGGCATAGTTCATTCCTATTGCAAATATCTTCATATCTTATTGGTTTGAATGATTAGTTATTTGTTTGTTCAATAATTATTACAAGAGCCTTCCCGTTGTTCAATGGCAAAGACAATAAAAGACTGTCATTAAACAAAATTGGGCTTACCCTATCAGATGAATAAGAGTAAGCCCAACCATTAAAGTATGCATTGTTATTATTATTCAGATGCTAATGTGAAGCGCTTGAAGTCAACAATCTTCAATTCATTGTCTTGCTTCTTCAGCCATTCAGAAACGCTTGCCTTGTCACCGTCGCCGAACTGGAATTCCTGGTCGACGAGGCAGTTTTCCTTGAAGAACTTCTTCAGACGACCCTGTGCGATGTTCTGAATCATCTGCTCTTTGAGGTTTGCAGTTGCCTGAGCAGCAACGTCTTCCTTAATCTTACGGATTTCCTCAGCCTGAGCCTCAGTGATGTTACCCTTAGCGATACCTTCTGCGATGTGCTCTTCATTCTCTGCAATGTAGAGGTTGAAGCCAGCCTTGCGGAGTGCATTCTCTACAGCCTTCTGAACCTGCTCGAGCTTAGTCTTCTCAACAGCAGTCTTCAACTCAGAGTCAACAACTTCCTGTGGAACGCTCTTTTCATCAAGAGCAACTGGTTTCATAGCAGCAACCTGCATAGCAACCTTGTGTCCTTCTTCAGCAGCAGGCTTGTTTGTCTGAACCATTGTGCAGAGAGTGTGACGACCCATGTGGTCGTAAACTTCGATGTTATCGCCTTCGAGTACGAGATAACCATCAAGTTCCATCTTCTCACCTGTGATACCAGAGCGATGAGTTACAGCGTCTTGAACTTTCTGACCGTCAGCCAGTGTAAGTTCCTTAACTTCCTCAATGCTCTTGCAACGATTCTCAACGGCAGCGTCAAGAATGCTCTGTGTCAGTGCAATGAAGTCTGCTCCGTTAGCAACGAAGTCAGTTTCACACTTCAGGGCAATCATAGCAGCAAAGCCGTCAACAGACTTAACGAGTACACAACCGTTAGAAGTTTCGCGGTCAGAACGCTTAGCAGCGATAGCCAGACCACGCTCACGGAGAATTTCCTTAGCCTTATCGAAGTCACCTTCAGCCTCAGTGAGAGCCTTTTTTACGTCAGCCAGACCTGCGCCAGTCATTGCGCGAAGTTTCTTTATATCGTCAATTGAAATAGCCATAATGATTTCTGATAATTAAAATTGTGAATAAAAAATGTTATTAAAGTCTTCACGTTAGTCCAAAGAGGAACTAACGTGAAGTTTTTGTTATGCTTCTGCGAGCAGATTATTCAGCTTTAGGAGCCTCTTCCTCTGCCTTAGGAGCCTCTGCTGGAGTTTCTTCCTTAGCAGGAGCCTCTTCCTTGCGAGCCTTGCGAGCGCGACGTGGACGAGCCTCAGCAGCCTCTTCACTCTGTTCAGCTGCAGCTTTCTCATCAGCCTTTTCAATCTTACGCTCTTCGATTCCCTCAGCAATGGCAGCGCAGCATGCGCCCAAGATTACTTCGATAGAATCTTTTGCATCGTCGTTAGCAGGGATGATGAAATCAACACCATTAGGGCTTGAGTTAGTGTCAACGATACCGAACACTGGGATACCGAGACGATTAGCCTCTCTTACGGCGATGTTCTCTTTCATAACGTCAACAACGAAGAGTGCAGAAGGCAGACGGTTGAGGTCAGCGATACTGCCAAGGTTCTTCTCCAACTTAGCACGCTGGCGAGAAATCTGAAGCAACTCGCGCTTAGAGAGGTTAGAGAAAGTACCATCGTTCATCAGTTTGTCGATATTAGCCATCTTCTTAACAGCCTTGCGGATTGTTGGGAAGTTGGTGAGCATACCGCCTGGCCAGCGCTCTGTAACATAAGGCATGTTAACGCTTGTAGCCTTTTCTGCGATGATTTCCTTTGCTTGTTTTTTAGTAGAAACGAACAGGATTTTCTTTCCTGATTTGGCTATCTGCTTCAGAGCGTCAGCTGCTTCATCGATTTTAGCAACAGTCTTGTGCAGATCTATGATATGAATGCCATTGCGCTCCATGAAGATGTAAGGAGCCATAGCTGGATTCCATTTGCGGCGGAGGTGTCCGAAGTGGCAACCTGCCTGGAGTAACTGGTCAAAATTTGTTCTTGCCATGTTGTTTAATTTCTTTTTTTGTTTACTTTCCTTTTAGTTCTTTTCGTTAGAGCCAACCAATAAGTAATTGATGTTTACCATTCGGCTTTTCATCAAGTCATACTGGTTTGGATGCTAAACTGTTCAGCTTCTGATATGGATATATAATATGTAATATCCAGAAGAGATTAACGCTTGCTGAACTGGAAGCGACGACGAGCCTTTGGCTGTCCTGGCTTTTTACGCTCAACCTTACGAGAGTCGCGTGTGAGGAAGCCTTGAGTCTTCAGAGTTTTCTTGTCTTCAGCGTTCACTTTAACGAGAGCGCGAGCGATGGCTAAGCGAAGAGCCTGGCTCTGTCCTGTGAAACCGCCACCATCGAGGTTGGCTTTGATGTCATATTTCTCAGCAACTTCGAGCAACTCCAGTGGTTGCTTAACTACATACTGCAGTATTGCTGATGGGAAATATTCTGTAAGATCTCTCTTGTTAATAGTGATCTTGCCTGTTCCTTCGGTCATGTATACGCGTGCTACTGAGCTTTTGCGACGACCTATTGCGTTTATCATTTCCATCTTTTTGCTTATTTATACTGGTTAATATCAATAGCCTTTGGCTTCTGAGCCTCGTGCTTGTGTTCTGTACCCTCATAGATATAGAGGTTTTTAAGCAGAGAGCGACCTAAAGGACCTTTAGGAAGCATACCCTTTACGGCGTGACGCAGGATGCGCTCTGCACCGTCTTTCTTTGTGCGCAGGCTTGCTGGTGAGTTGAAACGCTGTCCACCTGGATAGCCAGTGTAGCGTGTGTAGACCTTGTCGGTTTCTTTCTTACCAGTGAAAACCACTTTCTGAGCATTGATGATAATGACATTGTCTCCGCAATCAACATGTGGAGTGAATGTAGGCTTGTATTTTCCGCGCAGCAGTTTTGCAACTTTTGAGCAGAGACGGCCAACCACCTGGTCGGTAGCGTCGATTACAACCCACTCTTTCTTGGCTGTTTCCTTATTAACGGAAAGAGTCTTGTAACTTAAAGTGTTCATCTTAAAATTTAAAATTTACTACTAAAAAACGTTTTTATTCATTTACCTTGTACGAACGATTCACTAACCATGATGTTCGGCCAAAAACACCACTATTAACACTTTCGCACACAGGGGCCTAAGATTCCCCTTAAATAATCGGACTGCAAAAGTACGCTTTTTATTCCTATTAGATGTACCTTTGCAGTCCTTTAAATATTATTTTTAAAATAGATTAACAGTTTTTACAACTATTAGAGGGTAAAGCTGTAATTTTCTGCACTATTCTGAGCAGTGGCAGCCACTTGGCTTTTTGCAGATATAGTGGTTGTAGGCTGCATAAAGCAGCAGCAGCGTAAGCACAACTGTACATATCCATTGCACTGGTGTCCCGCTCTCCTCGCAGCAAGAATACTGTTGCAAGGCTGTTGCAAACCAACTGCGGGGCAGCAGATAGTCTATCACTACAGCGGCAGCCACGGCACCTCCAATGATTGAAGCGAGGTAGGCAGCGAGGGTCTTCCATCCTAAACGGTGACGAATGATGAGTATTGACGCCATGTTGGCAGCTGGACCTGCCATGAGCAGTACAAGTCCTGCACCAGGTGTAAGTCCCTTCAGCATTAGTGCTACGGCAATAGGGATGCTGCCTGTTGCACATACATACATAGGAATGCTGATGGCGAGGACAAGAATGATGGAAAGCCATGTGTTGTCCTTGAATATTGCAAACCAGTCATCTGGCACTGCTACGGTTATTATGGCAGCAATCACTATACCGATGACGAGCCACTTACCTATATCGTCTATCATGTCGACGAAAGCATAGCGCAATGCTACTCCCATCTTTTGGAAGAATCCTTTCTTCTCTTTGTCACTTTCATTATGGCAACAGCAGTGACTTTCTTCATGGTGACAGCAGCAATGCTCTTCTTCATGCTTTGGTTCTTCATGGTGGCAGCAGCAATGCTCCTCTTCATGCTTTGGTTCTTCATGGTGACAGCAGCAATGCTCCTCTTCATGCTTTGGTTCTTCATGGTGACAACAGCAATGTTCCTCATCATGCTTAGGTTCTTCATGGTGGCAGCAGCAATGGTCTTCGGCAGAGTCATATCCCCCATTTGCCGAACCCTCATTATCGCATTTAACTACCTGATTGACCAACTGTCCGCCGAAAAGAGCCGTAAACAAAGCCACTATCGGACGAATGATTGCAAAAGGAAGCCCCATAAGCGAATATGTAGCCACTATCGAGTCAACGCCCGTCTGCGGCGTTGCAATAAGGAACGACACGACAGCACCTTTCGAGGCTCCTTCTTTTCGCAGCGACATTGCAGTAGGTATGACACCGCACGAGCAAAGCGGCAGCGGAATGCCAAGCAGCGCAGCATTGATAACGGAGCGGATGGAGTTTTTAGACAAATACTTTGAATAGAGTCGTCCTGGAATAAAAGCGTGCATTATACCTGCTATGAAGAAACCCAAGAGCAGATAGGGCGACATCTCGTTTAACAAATGAATGATTTCGTTAAGCATAATATTTTTAATTTATCGGTCTTCAACCATATTTGCAGATATTTTTTCAATTCATCTGAATAATGGCTGTTTTTTGTTTTACGATGCAAAAATAAGGAGTAAATTCCACTTCTCGAAACCTTTTTCATAAAAACATCACTTCTTTGCGACTGAGTGGCAAAAGGACAAGTAAGTAGATAGCTTAAAAGCATTATCATAATCATAAAGTTTTGTAAGTGCTTTGCTTGAATTATATTTTCTTTATATGCAGATTCTTTTTTCTACTTAAAGTGAAGGAAAAGGGAGGAGTGTGATAGTTCATAGTGCATAGTCTTTGTTAGTGCATAGTGCATAATGCATAGTTGTTTTGTTGACGAGTTAATTCATTAATCATTAATCTTTCATACTTTATCATCCACGATGCCGTTGCATCGTGTAGACACACTCCTCAGTCACTTCGTGACAGCTCCCCTAAACTTAGGAGAGCAATTCCTGCTTACAAACTGAAAGCTACAAAATCAGCTCGATTTTTTGACGAAAAAAGTAAAAAATCTTGACAAACGGAATTTTAATTCTAGAGAAAGATTTTCCGTTTGGCACGCAGTGAAAAGTAAAAATGTGTTTAATTGTTAATCAATCGGCTTAAACTATGTAAACAAGCATAAGGAATGAAAAAGTGAAAGGTGTCCTTTCGCGATGCGAAACGTGGCATATCGCAGTGCGATATGTGGCATATTGCAGTGCCAAACGTGCCCTTTCGCACTGCGAAAGATGCCCTTTGACTTTTTTAACACTTATGAATCGTGAGACAAAATATATAATGTCTTGATATTAAGTGATTTACTAAAAACAGCAAAAAGCCGCCAAATACTCGCATATTTTGCAACTTCATTTTTCTCGGTCGTAAATTTTTAAGTTATTGGCGGGGTTAGTTAATCAATTTTTTACCCAACTCCCCCTTGTTTTTTGCAAGTTTTCCTCCCAGCAAAGGCAAGAAAAGAAAAACTGCTTTCAATTTGAAAGAACTTTAACGGGAACGGGAACTTTATCATTAATGCTACCTTTTTGAAAGGTGACAAATTGTATGAAGATTTTGATAAAAGTAGGGGCAGAAACCACGTGCTAATTTTACAATGTTAACGTTAACGGGAGCCTTAACTTGTTTACTAAGTTGACGAGTTGACAAGTAAACAAGTTGATAGGTAATGTAAGGGCTTCACTCGTTTAGTTTGAAGAGGGCTGAAAACTTTTGAAGTCTTACGAAACCGAAACTTGCAAAAGCGTATTCTAATAGCTAAAAACTTAAAAACTCATAAACAAATACGCACATCACAATAAATAATTAAGAATTGCGTTATTATTATAAGTGTTTTCACAGCAAGGTGTAGTAGTCAGCAGACTATTACCGATTTGTTGTCTACAGACATTACTATTTTATGAATCAGAAAATGAAAAGATTATTTATATCCGCAATACTGCTAACTGTCTGCATGATATCTATGGCGCAGACAAAGCGGTTTTTCAACCTTACGGCAGAAGAAGTAAAAATAGACTCGCTGCTGCCCCACTTCAGCCATACATTCCCATTGCACGGACAGTATGCTGACTCGGTCTATACGGTGAGCATACGCTATCCCGAATTTATTGACATGAGCAAGACCGACATCGCACGCTACGATTCAATTTCGGGACAGCCTCTGCCAGAAATGCCTGTCATTGAGCAGTTTGTCAGCGTAAACCGCCGCGAGGGACAACTCGACGTCAATTTCCTTCCGCTCGTAATGCGCAACGGCAAACCGCAGATTCTTGTCAGTTTCATGCTCAACATAGAGTCGCAGCCGTTGAAACGTTCTATCAGAAAAGCCAACAGGCAGCAGGCTGAGACTAAGGGCAACCGCTATGCCGAGCACTCTGTGCTGGCACAAGGACGATGGGCTAAGATTCGCATACCTGCCAACGGCATCTACCAGATAACCGAAGCACTCGTCAGTCAGGCTGGTTTCAGCGACATCAACCGAGTGAAAATCTACGGCTATGGCGGCAACTTGCAGAACGAACAACTCATAGCCAGCGAACTTGTTGAGACTGACGACCTAAAGGAAGTTCCCACATATAAGGTTGGCAACCGACGCCTTTTCTATGGAAAAGGTCCTGTTTCATGGTCGGCAAACGACAATAAGCGCATACGTAATCCATATTCCGACTACGGATACTACTTCCTCACTCAGGCCGACAGCGAGCCGCAACTCGTTGACTCTACCGCATTTGTCAGTTCATTCTATCCTGCACAAGAAGACTTCCACACCCTGCACGAAGTAGACAACTTCGCATGGTATCATGGAGGCAGAAACCTCTACGAGAACGACCCTATAACGGCAGGCAAGACTAAGACATGCCAGATGAATACGCCGACAGGAGTAAGCAGCGGCGAACTTTTTATAAACATGAGCGGCGAAGGTGGAACAAGCGTAGAAGTGATGCTCAACGACTCCGTTATCGGCATTGTAAACATCTCTGCTGGCAACCTTATGCGGGCTGGTATAACGGGCAGAAGCTACAATGTGTACAACCTGAAAGAAACTAACACCGTAAGCATCAGACACAATTCTGGCGGAACAGCGCGACTGGACTATATCGACATCCGCTTCACTAAACCAAGACCCGCTAAATCGCTAACCACAGCACAGTTTCCAACGCCTGAGTATGTTCACAACATAACCAATCAAGACCTGCACAGCCATCCACAGGCAGACATGGTGATAATAATACCAACATCGCAACGGCTGCGCTCGCAGGCAGAGCGGCTGGCTTCATTCCACGAGTCGCACAACTCACTGCGAGTTAACATAGTGCCAGCCGATGAACTCTATAATGAGTTTTCGAGTGGTACGCCCGATGCCAATGCCTATCGCCGCTACATGAAAATGCTCTACGACAGAGCTGAAAACGAGAAGGACATGCCTAAATCGCTCCTTTTGTTTGGCGACGGAGCATGGGACAACCGCATGCTAAGCAGCGACTGGCGCACTACTTCACCTGACGACTTTCTGCTATGCTTTGAGAGTGAGAACTCTGTAAGCGAATATGAGTGCTACATCAACGACAGTTGGTTTGGAACTCTCGACGACGAGGAAGGAATTAGTGCTACGAGACGAGACAAGATAGATATTGGCGTGGGCAGATTTCCTGTCAGAAACGAGGAGGAAGCGCGCATCATGACCGACAAGACCATAAACTACATAGCCAACAAGAACTCCGGCGACTGGCAGAACATAATAATGTTTATGGGCGACGACGACCCTAAGCCAGGTCAGGTAAACTTACACATGGAAGACATTGACGATGTGGCAGAAGAGGTGATAAAGGCACACCCTGCCTACATGGTAAAGAAAGTGATGTGGGATGCCTACAACCGCGAAACGTCGTCTACTGGCAACCGCTATCCAGACATAGAGATACTGGTCAAGCAGCAGCAAGCCAATGGCGCTCTCATCATGAACTATGCCGGACACGGCAGCGAATCGAGCATGTCGCATGAGCGTGTACTCGTGCTCGACGACTTCAAGAAATTCCAGAACTCCAACTACCCTATCTGGGTTATCAATGCCTGCGACATTATGCCTTTCGACTCCAACATGCAGACCATAGGCGAAGAGGCTGTGCTGAACAAGCGAGGTGGGGCTGTGGCAGTCTACAGTACGGCAAGAACCGTATATGCCTCAAACAACAAGAAGATGAACAGCAAATTCATGGAGTATGCCTTGAGCCTTGACAGCAACGGCAAACCGCTGACACTCGGCGAGGCTATTCGTCTTTCGAAGAACAACATCATCGGACGAGCAATCAACGACATACACTATCACCTGCTTGGCGACCCTGCCATGACACTACACCTGCCGACCTACGACATCGTAATCGACACGATAAACGGAGTAGCAATCGGCAACGGACTGTCAGAGTCAGAATATCCTAAGCTGAAAGCAGGAACGGTCGCAAGCATAAGCGGACACATTGAGTATAACGGCATGCCTGTTGACGACTTCAACGGACAGATGACTTCAACCGTAAGAGATACAAAGGAAACAATAGTATGCAAGAAAAACAATCCTCAGCAGACTTCAAAGCCTTTCACATACACCGACCGTCCGAAGACTCTATTCAATGGTTCAAACGACGTAAAGAACGGAAAATTCTCGTTCACATTCGCCGTACCATTAGACATAAACTATGCTGACGGAACAGGACAGGTGACAGTACATGCCACAAGTTCAGACCACCGCCTGACGGCTCACGGCATGAGCGAGAAGTTCATGATAGGCGGAACGGGCGACATGAGCAACGACTCAATAGGTCCGTCAATCTATTGCTACCTCAACAGCCCGTCGTTTGTTGACGGAGGAGACGTGAACTGCACACCTTACTTCGTTGCGCAGATAACCGACAAAGACGGAATAAATGCATCGGGAACAGGCATTGGCCACGACATGGAACTGATTATTGACGGCGACATGATGAAGACCTATTCGCTCAACGACAACTTCCGCTTCGACTATGGCAGTTATACAACAGGCAGCACATATTATTATATACCAGAACTGGAACCTGGCCGCCACCAACTGAAGTTCCGAGTATGGGATGTGCAGAACAATTCTTCTACAGCCCAACTCTCATTCAATGTTGTCAAAGGACTGCAACCTACGCTCTACAGCGTAGACTGCACCAACAATCCTGCTACAACCACCACGACATTCATCATAAGCCACGACAGGATGGGCAGCCAGATGGATGTTACTATAGAAATATTCGACACAGCAGGCAGACTGCTATGGCGACACAACGAAGGCGGAGTGGCTACCGACACAGCATATACCGTAGACTGGGATTTGACCGTAAACGGCGGACAACGACTCCACACAGGCGTCTATCTCTATCGCGTACTGATAAGCAGCGACGGCAGCACACAGGCATCAAAAGCAAAGAAATTGATAATAATAGACAATAAATAAACATATTCTGCGTTTATTCTTTACTGACAATACAAAAAAATCACATTTTCTCAGACAATGAAAAAGAAAGCACTATACATCACACTGGTATTAGCCCTGACTTCTATATGCGCAAAAGCACAGGACAAGACCGACTTCTTTAACCCTATCAACACTTCAGTAACTTCACAGTCAATTGCACCAGACGCGCGTGCTGCGGGTATGGGTGACGTTGGTGTTGCTACCGACCCTGACGTGGTTTCGCAATACTGGAACCCTGCAAAATATCCATTCACTATCTCGCGTGCCGGCGTAGCTCTGAACTACACACCATGGCTGCGTCAGCTGGTTAGCGACATGGACCTCGCCTACCTTGCTGGATACTATCGCATTGGCGACTATTCTGCTGTCAGCGGTTCGTTGCGCTATTTCTCTCTTGGTGAAGTATTCACAAGCACTTCAGTTGACGGTGGTACCGACATGACGATAAACCCATACGAAATGTCGCTTGATGTTGCTTACTCACTAATGCTGTCTGAGAAATTCTCACTCGGTGCGGCTGTACGATGGATTTATTCAGACCTCACCTACAACTACACTGACGACACATCACCTGGTTCTGCCTTTGCTGCCGACCTGTCTATGTACTATCAGAACTACATAAATATTGGCGCACGCGAGTGTCAGTTGGGTCTCGGTATGAACATCTCCAACATTGGTTCTAAGATTAAATTCGGCGGAAGTCAAGACAGTGAGTTTATTCCAACAAACTTGCGTCTGGGAGCTTCGCTCATGATTCCTGTTGACGAATACAACCGCTTCACCATAGCAGCCGATGCTAACAAACTGCTTGTACCTACCTATCCTAAGCAGGAGGAGGGTGAAAGCCCTGAAGCTTATCAGCAGAGAGTGCAGAAAGACTACTACGAGATTTCGAGCATCAGCGGTATTTTCAAGAGTTTCGGCGATGCTCCACGCGGATTCAGCGAGGAGTTAGAAGAAATTCAATGGAGTGTTGGTGCAGAATATGTATATCATGACCAGTTTGCAATTCGTGCAGGCTACCATCATGAAAGCGAGAACAAAGGTAACAGAAAGTACTTCACTGTAGGTGCAGGCTTCAAGATGAGCGTTTTCTCTCTTGATGCTGGTTATGTAATAGCAACTGCTAAGAGTAACCCGCTCGACCAGACACTCCGCTTTACCCTTTCTTTCGACATGGACGGAATAAAGGACTTATTCAGAAGAAGATAATTTCTCATGCTGGCAGTAATGATATTGTGAACAACAAAAAAACATGGAGAACAGCAATTCTAATCAGGTTTCTTCTAATAGAAAGGGAACGGGCATTGGCTTCCGTATAGGCTATGGCTACGATGTCCACCAACTCGTAGAGGGCAGAGACCTCTGGCTTGGAGGTATAAGGATAGAACACACTTGCGGCCTGCTTGGACACAGCGATGCTGACGTACTGATACATGCCATCTGCGATGCCATTTTAGGTGCTGCAAATATGCGCGACATAGGCTATCACTTTCCCGACACAGCAGAAGAAACCGACGGCATTGACAGCAAGATCATACTCAGAAAGACTGTTCAACTCATCAGAGAGGCTGGCTATGAGATTGGAAACATTGATGCAACGGTATGTGCTGAGCTGCCTAAACTGAATCCGCACATTCCGCAAATGGCAGAGATAATGGCTGAAGTGTGTCAGATTTCTCCATCTCAGATTTCTATAAAAGCCACGACAACAGAACGGCTCGGTTTCACAGGCAGGCAAGAAGGAATGTCGGCTTCGGCTGTAGCACTTATTTATCAAGTATAAGTCTTTTCTGAAAATGGAATCTCTCGACGATTACATATTGCAGCACATCGACCCCGAAGGCGACTATCTCTATAGGCTCTATCGTGCAACCAATGTTCAGTTGCTGCACGGACGCATGGCTAGCGGACACCTTCAAGGCAGGCTACTAAAGATGCTTGTAAGAATGATTCAGCCAAAGAACATTCTCGAAGTCGGCACCTTTAGCGGATATAGTGCAATTTGCTTGGCTGAAGGGCTTGATGACAGCGGAAGGTTATATACTTTTGAGATAAACGATGAACAAGAACCATTCACTCGCCCATGGATTGAACAGTCGCCTGTTGCCGACAAGATAGACTTCCGCATTGGCGATGCCATAACCGAAGCACCAAAACTCGGAATTG
This sequence comes from Prevotella sp., assembly GCA_017627765.1. Lineage (GTDB taxonomy): Bacteria > Bacteroidota > Bacteroidia > Bacteroidales > Bacteroidaceae > Prevotella. Next base: position 23,024 of record JAGAGD010000070.1, read on the forward strand.
TCTTCGACATGGTTTTTATTGATGGCGACAAACGCACTTACGTTGAGACTTATGAAATGGCAATGTCGGTATTAAGAAAAGGCGGATTTATCATTGCCGACAACACTTTGTGGGACGGACACGTGGTAGACCATGCCTACGACAAAGACCAACAGACTGTAGGGATAGAGAAATTCAACGACCATGTAGCTGCCGACGAGAGAGTGGAAAAAGTTATTCTGCCTCTACGCGACGGACTCACACTAATAAGAAAAAAATAGCATGAAAATGTTTAGTGCTATGTGAAGTACAACCAAACAAGCACTATCAGCTATAAACAAAAAACAAAGCCATGACTAAAAATGAATAGTCATGGCTTTATTATTATATCAACTTTAGCAAGTTTCCGCTTCGGAAGGTAGTATGGTTTCCCCTAATAACTTTATTACCTTATAATAATACAAGTAGAATACTTGCGAAACTTCAATTACCTTTAATTTGCTGACTAAGAAAGTTCATTGCGGTCTGCATTAGCAAGAAGACGGCGCGACATATATCTGACAGGATACCATACAGCAAGAATGCCTACAACGAGAACTGTGAAGAATATTACAACAATATCCAGCGCATGCACACTTACAGGGTAAGCATTTACAACAAAGTCGCCTGTGCTCTCGCCAAGTTTCACTATGCCAAACTGTTCTTGCAGGAAACAGAGCAACAGACCTAACGCAATGCCGATGACTGCGCCAAACAACGAAATCATTCTGCCTTCCATCTGGAATATACGATTTATCTGTCGGTCGGTTGCACCAAGATTACGCAGAGTCTTTACGTCGTCTTTCTTCTCTATTATAAGCATAGATAGTGAACCTATTATATTGAAACAGGCTACAAGCAGGATGAAAGTTAGGAACACATAAGCCAAGAGTTTCTCAATATTCATAATCTTGAATGTTTCTGCCTGCTGCTCATAACGGTCGAGAACGCTGTATTTACTCCCTGCAATTTGCTGTATTTCTTGCTTAACGCGGTCGAAGTTGCTATCAGGCTTTAGACGAAGTTCGAGCGAAGAAACCATTCCTTGTTGGTCGAACACGGTGCGGGCAAATGATATTGGCACGATGATATACTCGCTGTCATACTTGGCTTGCTTCACATTGAAAACAACACCAGGCGACATGAGCGAGTCTTCAACGAAAGCTTCCTGCGGACTCATCATGTCTAACTGGCCATCTCGACGAGGCGCATAAATGCGGAGAAAACCTGGAAAACGCGCACCAGTGCCAAGTTTAAGAGCCAGACGTGCGCCGAGTATTCCATACTGCAACGTTCCTGCACGCAGTTCAAACTGCCCATCACCTATCAATATCTCATTGATGTGGGTGAGTTCATCGAAATTGTCGTCAACACCTTTAACCATAACCATAGCCTGCTTGTCGCCATATATTGCTAAGGCTTGGTCCTCTACGGTTTCAGTAACAACATCAATAGCCTTCAACTGCTTTATCTTTTCAAGTATTGGGTCGTCTGCTGGGGCAGTCTTTCCTTCTATAGGGACAATCTTCAACTGAGGGTCGAACTGCGTAAAGAAAGACACAACCATGTCGTGGAAACCATTGAACACGCTCAGGGTTACGACAAGCGCCATTGTTGCAACAGCCACTCCGAGAACAGAGACAGCACTAATCAGATTTATTGCATTGGTGCTTTTCTTTGAAAAGAGATAGCGTCGGGCTATATAGAACGGAAAGTGAACCACTGTTTTTTTTTACTGAAAGATGAGATTTGAATTGATGAATGTCTTATTCTTACTAAAAATACAATAAAACGATATATTAAGTATAACTTAATCCTTCTTCAGAAGTTCGTCAATATGTTCAATATAGTCGAGTGAGTCGTCTATAAAGAAGCGTAACTCTGGAATGATTCTGACCTGATGGCGAATGCGAGTGCCCAGTTCGTAGCGAATCTGGCTGCTGTTAGAGTTAACATTTTCAAGAATCTCTTCGCCTTTTTCAGATGGGAACACAGAGAGATAAGCAGTGCAGACACTGAGGTCGGGCGATATCTTACAGTTGGTTACGCTTATCATCACACCTCTCATCATTCTGGTTTGCGACTGGAAAATAAGGCTCAGTTCCTTCTGGAGCATACGAGCTATTCTGTTTTGTCTTGTTTCTTGCATTATAATATTTTTTGTTTTCTAATAAATATACGCTTAAGCTTTAAGGCATTTTGCTAAGTTCATCATTACATGCTTGCCTTAAGAATATCAATTACATCATTACGAGTTAAAGGTTTATAACCGCCTTTCAAGAGGAAAGTGCTGTCAGCAATGCGAGGAATCAGCTCCTCCGTTACGCCTAACTCTGCAGAATGCATCACAACTCCGATTTCTTGCATCCATGCTTCGAGAGCACTGAGTCCTTCTTCTGCAATCTGCTGGTCGGTTTTTCCTTCTGGGCGCACATCCCAAACGGCTTTAGCAAAGCGCACAAACTTGTCGGCTTTCTCCTTCATCACCATTCTATAATATGGCATAGACACAGCGGCAAGCGTCATTCCATGTGTGGCATCGGTGTGTGCACCCATAGCCTGACCAATCATGTGAACCTCCCAATCGCCAGGCTTTCCACACTTCAGCAATGTGTTCAAAGCCCAAGTAGCAGTCCACATGATGTTAGACCTTGCCTCATAGTCTTGCGGATTCTGCTTTGCTATGCGTGTGCTGTGAACAAGTGAGCGCATGAGTCCTTCTGCAATATAGTCGGTTGTATAGTCATCGTCACCAGCAAAATACTGCTCCATGATGTGCGACATTATATCGAAGAAGCCCGCAACCATCTGATATTCAGGTACAGTGAAAGTGAATTTAGGATTAAGTATTGTGAACTTAGGGAACACCTCTTCGCCAAACACCTTGCCAATCTTCATACCTTCAGCATGATTGGTTATGACACTTCCGCCATTCATTTCCGAACCAGTGCCCACCATTGTAAGCACAGTGCCTACAGGAATGATTCTGCAAGAAGGTTCTTCCTGACGTACATAGTATTTCTGCCAGGCATCTTCCTCACACCAAGCCGATACGCTAACACCTTTTGCATAGTCAATAGTAGAACCGCCTCCGACAGCAAGAATCAAGTCTACGTTGTTATTTCTTGCTTTTTCTGCACCTTCTTTCAGTTTTTCGACAGTAGGATTTGACATAACGCCACTATCTTCAACAACGGTCTTGCCTGCATTTTTGAGTATTTCCATCACTGCATCGTAAATGCCATTTCTCTTAATAGAGCCACCTCCGTAAGAGAGCATAACGACAGGACCATAGTTTTTCAGCTCTTCACCGAGAAAGTCAAGTGCGTTTTCTCCAAAATATAGTTTTGTTGGATTTGAGTATTTAAAATTACCTTTCATTTTGTTTTCTCCTTTCCTAAGTTTAAATAAAAAAATAATTACATTTTCTGGCAATCCTCTTAAGAAACAATACGTTTTTCAATAATTGCTTATGCCTATTTCTTCTTGCCTATCCTGCTTGCAACAGTGTTGTAGAACTCATCTACAATATCAATCATTTCGTCTGGCAGAAAAGTCAACGCCTCGTCAATAAGTTCATCTGGAACATCATAGTAGGCTTCGGCTATTGCTCCCGTTATATCAGCCTTTGTATCGGTATCGCCGTTAGCCTTTATTGCCTTGCGAATGGCATCTTCAAAACTGTCAGACTCTATGAAACAGCGAATAGCCATAGGCACTGTCTCCTGACAAGTAGCATCAAAATGTCCTTCTCCACCTATGCGGTAAACATCGTCAAGCGAAGGAATCTCATAGCCAAAGCGTTTCTCTACGGCATGAGCGAGTTCTCTCTTGGTTACCCTCTGAGTACGAAGCCAATAGATAACAGTAGCCACACACTGCGCTCCCTTTATGCCTTCAGGATGGTTGTGGCTCACTTCTGCCGTGCGCTTTGCCTCTGCTGCAATTTCCTTAATGTCGTCGAAGAGCCAGCCTACAGGACTTACACGCATTGCAGAACCATTGCCGCATGAGTTGTTTGGCTCTGGATTGTCAGCATTTATCCAGTTATAGAAACGGTTGCCATAACCTCCCATAGGTTCGGGATAGCGGCGGCACCACTCCAGAAGAGCAGTCTTATAGTCCTTACCATTCAAGATAGCATCGGCTATGGCTATAGTACAAATAGTGTCGTCGGTGAAATCGCAATCGTTAGTATAGAGTTTAAATCCTTTTTCAGGTGCATTTGTGAATTCAAATCGCGATCCTGCAATATCGCCAATAATTGCTCCTATCATGTGTAGATTGCTTTAAGAAAATACTGTTTTCAGTGGTCCCACCGAGAATCGAACTCGGATCTAATCTTTAGGAGAGACTTGTTCTATCCATTGAACTATAGGACCATATTGCCGAATCGTTCTGCAAAAATAACAATTTTTTCTCAAAAACAGCCTAAGTTTTCATAAAGAATTTCATTTTAAGCATATATTCGCCTGCAAAGATTAGTTTCTCCACTTCAAAGTATATAAAAAAGGAAGTCTAAAGCGGAGGGAAATTACTCAACTTAATCAAAAAAAGAAAGAGAAGTCTGCTGAAGAATAACAGGCTTCTCTTTCTAAATACTACTTATGTTTGTTCTGACATTCAGTACACAGCCCTTTCACTACATACTCGGCATGCAGAACCGTGAAACCAGTAGGCAGCGGCACTGCTGGAATCTCAACATTTCGCAGGCAGAAAGTCTGATGGCACTCGGTGCAAGTCAGATGAACATGTCCACGATGGTGATGATGGTCTTCACAGTGGCAGATGCAATATTTCTGCGCTCCAGTGCCATCGTCTATTTCATGCAGCAGTCCGCCTTCTGTCAGCACGTTGAGAGTGCGGAACAGCGTAGAACGGTCTACAGTAGGGAGCAGTTGTTCCAAATCGTTGATGCCAAATGCGTTCTTAAGGTTCTGCTTTATGGTGCGAAGCACTAACAGCCGCACAGCCGTAACCCTTATTCCACCGTCAATGAGAGTCTGTTCGTCAGAAAGTTCAAAAGTCATAAGTCTTCCTTTTCTCAATTACATTTAGACTATCGCTTTTCTTTTATGAATCCATGACGATAGGCATAGAGCAGTTCTTGCAAGTCAGCGACCTGTCGTTTCAGTTCTGTACCTATGTCGGTATCAGCAACCAGCATTCTGTGGGCTGTCATTTCCACAATCTGTGTCGTGCTGATAATGTCGCTACCAGTTCTGACAGCATCCTCCTCGCTTGTGAAAGGCTCATGCTGAACAAGTTGGAATCCGCGACTATGATAAACCAAGGTGTAGCCTGCAATACCAGTAGTCTTGTGATATGCCTGCGAGAATCCTCCGTCAATCACCATCAACTTGCCGTTAGCCTTGATTGGGTTTTCTCCATCAGAAGCATGAACAGGCACATGTCCGTTGATGATGTGGCGGTTAGGTCCTTCAACCTCAAATGAATCAAGTATAGCATCTACCACGGCCTCGTTGTCGCGCATCTTGAAATAGTTGCCCTTTTCCTCTTTGTGAGTTGCTTTGTCTTCGAGGAAATATCGCTCAAATGTAGCCATCTTCGACTTGTCGAACAATATGCTGTCTGGTCCGCACCATAGATAGAGGAAATAGTCAATGCAATACTGGCGTTCCTCTGGGGTGGTGTCTGACTGATAAGCAGAGCGAATGAGCATTCCTGTATGGTGCATCAGTTCCTTGCCTTTATACTTCTTGCCCTTGTAGAGTTCCACTTCTTTCAGTGTTCCGTCGTCGTTTAGCGGACAAGATGCATGATAGAGCAGGTTGTGGTTAGTGATGTTATACATACAGCCGTGAGAAAGCAGCAACTTGATGTGCTTTGTAAGTTTCTCGTTAGTTGTAAACGATGTGTGCAATCGCTGCATTAGGTCTTCTTCTTCGGCAGTAAGCGCAATAGGATTCTTCGGGTCTACGGTTGGGAAGTTGCACGAAGTCATTGGATATTCCTTTCCGTCAAGACGAAGTATGCCACGCTCGAAGTCTATCTGACTTAGCAAGTCGCGGTCTTCCATGTTCCATTCCTTCCTGCGGTGGAACACTTGCGACTCAACCTTAAACTGCATTATTGCTATTGCCTTGTGCATCATTGCCGTAAGGCGTGCGTTCTTTTCGCTCAGTTTCTCGCTGCCTCCACTTGTCTTAGGAATAAACTCTGTGCAAGGGTCGTTGCCATAGTGTTCCATTGCAAATGTTGCAAGAGGAACAAGGTTGATTCCGTAGGCTTCTTCAAGAGTTGTGAGGTTGGCATAGCGCAGACACAGGCGTATGACATTGCAGATACAAGCATCGTTGCCAGCCGAAGCACCCATCCATAGCATATCGTGGTTTCCCCACTGTATATCCCAGTCGCGATAGGTCTCGAGCATATCAAGGATGAGGTGCGCACCAGGTCCTCTATCGAAAATGTCGCCTAGAATGTGGAGCTTGTCAATAACGAGTCGCTGAATGACTTCGCATATAGTCTTGATGAAATCGTCGGCACGGCCTGTGTCTATAATAGTATCTATAATACCTTTTATATAAGCAACCTTATCGGTATCTTCAGTTCTCTCGTGCAGAAGTTCCTGAATGATGTAGGAGAAGTCTTGCGGCAGAGCCTTTCTAACCTTTGAGCGGGTGTACTTGCTCGACACGTCGCGGCACACTTTCACAAGTTGATGAATAGTAATATGATACCAGTCGGCAATGTCTTCTTCTGTTTGCTTCACCAGTTCAAGTTTTTGTTCCGGATAGTAGATAAGTGCACACAGTTCGCGCTTATCACACTCGCGCAATTCATTTCCGAACAAATCGTTAACCTTTCTTCTGATGTTTCCCGAAGCGTTTCTCATGACGTGCTGGAAAGCAGGGTAAGCACCGTGAAGGTCAGCAAGGAAATGCTCTGTACCCTTAGGCAGATTCAAGATTGCCTGAAGGTTAATGATCTCGGTACTTGCAGCGGCTATTGTTGGAAACGACTGTGACAACAATTCCAAGTATCGCAGATTCTTCTCAATTTGTTTATGATTTACTGTCATAGCTTTAAAGTTTTTAGACTAACAAATTTGTGTGTGTTTAGTTACTGAAGTATCGTTGTTCCTCAACTTCTGAGGCTTTAGGCTTTACGGTCACTTTACTCTTTGGTCTTAAGATGAAAATAGAATTACAAAACTGATTCCACCTCATAACCCCATAACTTTAATTAAATGTGAATTACAAAGCAACTTTCACCACCTGTCCGCCGTTGCTGCGAAGCAAGTAGAGCCCATGAGGCAGACTCTTTGCAGCAGAATATTTGCCAGCAAACTGTCCGTCGATGGTATATACATCGGCATCCTGCATTGCTTTCATTCCAACTGTGTCGGTTGTGCGATGGTCTCTTATAGCCGTCTGCTGCTTATTCTCGTTGCGGAAGTTGAACGAGACTGTTCCGTCTTCAGCATTGCGTCGGATGTTAGTGATTGGTTTGTGCATCAGATAAGATCCGTCTGTATTTGGATGGTTTAGATAAGCACTGGGTGCAGAAGTGTCTGTCAGTTCATCGTTGCTGGTATCCGACAGCCAGCCTGTTGTGTCTTCAAACGGATAGGTATCAGGTATTGCATACCATTCGCTGCCGATGTCGAGGTTAGCAGAACGGAAAACCGTCATGCGCTGATGGTCGTCTTCACCTGTCACTGTGTTGACTGAGTTTTGCTGCCACTGCTCCAGGTCGAAGTCCACATACACTATCAGCAGTCCTGAACTTGGTATATATCTGTCCCATCCCGTCTGGTTGCGACACTCCAGTATGTAATATTCATCGGGATAAGCATCGTTGTAGACAGCAAATGCGTTCATTTCCTCGTTTATCGGCTTCATGTTCTCAACAACAGTGTCGGTTTCGAGAGTGGTGTAGTCCATCCATCCTGCATACTTACGCTCGTATGCGGTATAGCCAGCAGGCACCCATCCGATGTTGCTCGGTCCGTTATAACTTCCTCTGTCGAGTATGTCGTAGTAACTCATGCCGTAACTGCCGCCATAGGATGTATCATACATATCGGGCAGTCCCAGACAGTGGGAGAACTCATGGCAGAAAACTCCAATACCCATAAGCATGTCGCCTCTGTAGACTTCATTGCCGCAGGCGTATGTGTTAATCTTTACACCGTCGAGAGTGATTGCTCCCTCGCCTACTCCAAGTTCGTCTTTCCATTCTTCGAGCGAATACATGTGAGGCCAGATGGTTTCACTTCCGCCGCCAGTAGCCTGCCCCAATCCAGCATAGAGAAAGAAAACCTCTTCCACCTCGCCGTCTCCATCCCAGTCGTAGGCGGTAAAGTCTATGTCATCGTCAATCATGTTGCACGCCTCTACAACCAGTTCTCGCATATTCCAGTCTATGTCGTCGTTTGACTTGTCTTTTCCGTAATATGAATATGGCTTTTTTAAGTTTACAGGACCAGCAATATCAAATGTGAGGTCGAACATTCCGTTGCTCTGCGCCTTGAAGTAGTCGCGCACGCTTCCTATTGCTCCCTGACTGTTGGTATAGCCTTCTTTATTGGCAATGTCGTTGAAAAGGTTGCGGGTTGCCTCTCCACCGTCAGCCTCATCATAGTTATGGAACTGTGCATCGCTGAAGTTTACCAGCACTATCAGTCCTTTCTTGCTGCCTATATAGTCGGGATGGTCTGCCTCGCCTATCTTTCTCAATTTGCGACCCATGTTCTTTTTCGTGCCTTGACTGCGCATCTTGGCAGCCACGTCTGCTGATATTGCTACAGACTTCTCGGCATCGGTGCGCAGATTGTCTTCGTGTGCAAGTATGCTTGACGACACAAGGCGGTTGCCTTCGGTCTTGGCATAATACATATTTCCGTTTTCGCTAACAAGGGCTATTCCGTCGCGTGTCACGAAATAGTAGAAATGTTCATCGCCGATTAGCATAACTTCTATCTGGCTTCCGTCTTTCTGCTTGACGGTTTGCCACTCAGGACGTGCTGGCACTGCCTGCATTGTAAGTGCAAACAACACAAGACACAGCATTGAAAATAGTTTCTTCATATAATGTTCTAAATCTTTTAAATTTTGTTTTTCAAAGACATTAAATTCTTCTTCAAAATGAAGTTGATTCCTATAGCTGACTACCTAAATAGTCCGTTCCATTTGGCAAATATACAAATAATGTGGAAACTAACGAAAATATATCTGATTATTTTTCTCAAACAAGCCCTAATGTGCTGCAAAAGCTGACTTAATAAGCGATATATTAAGGTTTTAAGGTTTGAGGTGGAATCAGTTTTGTAATTCTATTTTTTCTTCTTAAGACCTATGAGCAAAGCGACCCTCAAAGCCGATAACCTCAGAAGTTGAGGACAAGAAAAACAAGAAACATGAATATCTTATATGAAAAATGATTAACTTTGCATCCTGCAACATCTGAATAATGCCCTATGAACTATAAGAAAGAATATACCGACGTGATGCAAGGCAAGAAAATAATGTATGTGCATGGCTTTGCTTCTTCTGCCCAGTCGGGCACCGTTAAACGACTGCGTGAGACTTTCCCTTCTGCAACAATCGTGGCAGAGGACATTCCTCTCGACCCAGAGGAGGCTATCATCATGTTGAGGGAAATGGCAGAGCGAGAACAACCCGACCTGATTGTTGGCACATCAATGGGAGGAATGTATGCCGAACAACTCTATGGCTACGACCGCATACTCGTAAACCCAGCCTTTGAGATGGGAGAGACAATGGCATCGCACGGCATGATGGGACAGCAGACTTTCATGAACGAGAGGCGCGACGGAGTGCAGAACTTCATCGTCACGAAGGCTCTCGTAAAGAAATATAAGCAGATGACGGAACAAAACTTCAGCGGAGTTGATGAAGAGGAGCAGAAACGCGTCTACGGACTCTTTGGCATCGACGACCCTCTCGTCAATACCTACGATATCTTCATGCAGCACTATCCTAATGCTATCCGCTTCAACGGCGAGCACCGCATGGACGACCATTCCTTCCTGCATGCAGTTGTGCCAGTGATCAGATGGATTGACGACAAGCAAGCCGACCGCCAGCGCCCTATAATATATATAGGTATAGAGACTCTTACAGACAACTACGGCAATCCTACGAGCTCATCTCAAAAGGCGTTCAGAATGTTGATAGAGCATTATCAGGTTTTCTTTGTTGCCCCAGCCTATTCGTGCGAACCTGACAAGATGGCTGAGACTCACTCATGGCTGATGAAACATTTCGATGCTCCCGTGTGGAATCACGTTGTATTCACCAACCAGCGACACCTCCTTCTTGGCGACTTCCTCATAGCTCCGCAAAAGTCCGACGACTTCATGGGAACGTGCATAGAATACGGCAGCGACACCTTCAAGACTTGGGAAGAAATCATAACCTTCTATGAGCGCACACTCGGAATTGGATAAGAATCTCTTTCCAGAATAATATATTACTTTTTACAACAAAAAAAGCAGTCTTTATTAAATGGCAAGACTGCCAGCATAAGTAAATATATTATTATCAAAACATTCTCATTTGTATACACAAGCATTGAAGATGGGACAAAAGACAATTAACATGTCTTATTAAGCACCTATGTGGATATATACTAAAGTCATTCCTTCAGCAGCTCGCCGATAAGCCTCTCGGCTGCCTCGTATCTTTCCTTGTTACCATAAGATTAATTCATTATATTTATCTGCAAAAATCTGCTATTGTTTTAATATTCTCATCTTTCAGAACATTCCATCGTCCAACAATAGTTCCACACTTGTCTATTAAAATATAAGTGGGAATCACATCTACATTATAAATATCCGACAATTTTCCACCATCGTCCATTTCTTCTAAAATATGTGTCCAGCCTTCCATGCCGTTTTGTGATATGGTCTGTATCCATACCTCAGAATCTGAATCTAAAGATATGCCAATTATTTCTAATCCATAGTCTTTATACTCATTGAATAATTCTTTCAGCTTAGGCATATTCCGCATACACGGAACACACCAACTTGCCCAGAAGTCAAGCAATACGACTTTCTTATTCACATAGTCAGATAGCCTTACATTCTCATTAGTATATGACTTACCATTAAAATCAGGAGCACTTCTGCCAACAGCCGTTTTATTTTCCTCTTCGATTCGCTTCTTTTCTTCAGCAATCTTCCTTTCTGTTAGCCTGCTGATACTTTTTTTCTTAACATTTTCAGGTAGCTGTTCATACAAAACAAAAGCTTCTCCAGCATAACGTCCTCCCGCAATAATTAGGTATAATAGATGTGGGACTATTTTAAAACTAATATTTTCATTTGCAATTTCAAGCATAATACTGTCACGCTCTGCCAATATCCTTTTTCGCCTATTTATGAGATGAAAAAAATCCCTGCGGGCTTCTTCAGTATCTAATTCAAAATTAACATCCTCATTGGCAAGACGAGCATTCAAGTCTGGATCGAATATTCGGTTCATACAATCATCGTACAAGCTATCAAGAGCTGTCATTTTATCTCTGACCAGCTTAAGCTCATGGTCAAAAGTTGGGTTCATCCCCGAATTGCGTTGGCAAGTTTATATAGTAGTATAGAAAAAGCCGCCAATTCATTATCTTTGTGGTTCCCCAACCATATCAGATATGAACGGCAGCTTATTATATCAGGCATACGGTGTTCAGGGCTACTCCT
>JAGAGD010000071.1 GCA_017627765.1 Prevotella sp.
AATATGCCACATATCGCACTGCGATATGCCACGTTTCGCATCGCGAAAGGACACCTTTCACTTTTTCGTTCCGCACACTTGTTTACATAGTTTAAGCCGATTGATTAACAATTAAACGCTTTTTAGCATTTCGCCTCGTGCCAAACGGAAAATCTTTCTCCAGAATGAAAATTCCGTTTGTCAAGATTTTTTACTTTTTTCGTCAAAAAATCGGGCTGATTTTGTAGCTTACAGTTTGTAAGTAGTAATTGCTCTCCTAAGTTTAGGGGAGCTGTCACGAAATGACTGAGGAGTATGTTTACACGATGCAACGGCATCGTGGATGATTAAAGATTAAGGAATAATGATTAATGTTAACGGGGACGGGAACCTTAACTTTAACTTGTCTTTTCCTTAACTTTAACCTTAATCATTAATCTAAAATAATATGCACTAAAAATGTAACTTGCAATATAGCAGAGCAAAATGTTTGTAAAAAAATACCAATACATGCCTTTAGGCATACGATTGACTGTAATTTACCCAAGTTAAACTTAAATAATATTAAAAGGTCGTGTTAACATAAAAAAACAAAAGAAAATATTACGTTTATTATGAGATAATTAGTTAACTTTGCATCCGATTTTTAGAAAACTACATATTTAATCTTTAATTACATTCAACTTTTATGAAATTCACTTTTACTTTTAGCAAAAGAGTTTATTTGCTGCTCTCTTTTGTTGCTACACTGCTGACAATTGGCGTCAGCCATACAAAAGCAGACGAACTGACTATTTACGACAACGGGGATTTATCTGCAGGCAGTACTTATAGTGTTATTATCCCTATGTCTGGCAACAATGCTGATTTTACACAGAAGTGTGAGTTTATTGTACCAGAGAATAAACTCGTTGATTTAAAAGGTAAAACTATAACAGGTCTTACATTTTATACATATGAAGATAAGACTACGAATTTTACTGGAAAGTTTAGGATTTTTTTGAAAGAAACTGCAAATCTTGAAAAAAGTAGTTTTGAAGGAGATGAAAATGCCTCAGTCGTGTTTGAAGGTAATCTAACAATTTCATCGAATCAATTAAAAATTGATTTTACCGATGAGTTTGCTTATAATGGAGGCAACTTATTGGTGGGTTTCTATGAAACAAAGAGTGGTAATTATAGTTCATATAATTTCATTGGAGAAACTTTAGATTACAATTGCACATATAAGGCTACAACCAAAGCCACATGGTCAACTGATAATGTAGCAAGTGGGTTTATCCCCAAAACAACATTTACATATTCATCAGTCCAAAAACCAAAAATGAAAGTAAATATGACATCATTTGATTTTGGATTTGTTAAGTACGCTACAGAAACTAGCGTTAAAATTAGCAATAAAGGAAATGGTGAACTCACTAATATAAATATCACATCAGATAACGATGCATATACTTTTGACAACATTCCAACGTCTCTTGCTGCTGGTGCTGAACAAGAAGTAAAGATTATGCTAAGTACCAGAAAATATGATGTACAAAATGCCACAATAACTATTTCTGCAGACGAGTTTGAAGGTGAAAAGGCTGCAAAAATCAATCTTAGTGCAATTGTAGTTAATCCTGATAAGTTTTATATTGACTTCCGCACAGACAATATGCCAAGTGACTGGGTTAACCAAGATGATCAATTTGAGTTTAATACTGGAGATAATGGATACATGTATACATCAGAAGCGTTATCCTTGTTAACCATGTCTAAATTAGTAGTGAATGAAGGTGATAAGTTCTATTTCACAGCAAAATCTCCAGGTTATTATGGAACTCAGCTTGCGGTATATTATAAGACAAGCATAGATGGTCCATGGGTATCTACTCCTTTAATTAGTATCTCTTTAGAAGATTTCGACCAAGAAGAATATAAATTATATGTAATTGAAAATGCCCCTGCAGGAGATATTTATTTAGGATTCAATGGAAAATATGTTTATATCCAGCAAATGTATGGATATAGCAACCCTGTACCAGCAGCAATAGAACTAGATGAGACTGTTGCACCAGAAGGACTTACCACAGGTACACAAGATGTAAACCTTAAATATACAATAAAAGAAGGAAAATGGAATACAATTGCATTGCCATTCGCTGTTAACGACTTGAGCGTATTTGGAACAGATGTTAAGGCATACGCTTTCACTGGCTATGAAAACAATGAAATAAAGTTCAATAAGGTTGAAAGTCTTGAAGCTGGTAAGCCATACGTTATGTATGTAGGTACAGCAGCTGAAGCTAATGGCAACTTCACATTCGAAAGTGTTGAAATTACAGCAACAGAAGCAAGTGAGTCAGCATTTAACGGCGCTGCACTCAAAGCAACTTATGCTCCTATTGCAAAAGGCAGCATGACAGAAACCTGGTATGGAATTACACCAGACGGTAAGATAATGAAAGCTGGCGCTAACGCATCAATCAAAGGTTTCCGTGCTTACATGACATTGCCAGAAAATACAGACGCATCAAGTCTGAAGATGATGTTCGACGGCGATGCAACAGGTATCTACGTAATTGAAAACAATACTAAGAACAACGATGCTATCTACAACATCAATGGTCAGCGTGTTTCAAATGCAACTAAAGGTATCTACATCATCAACGGCAAGAAGGTAATTAAATAATAAAAAGAATAAAACAAAACATTATTATAGATCATGAATAGAAAAGAATATATAGTTCCACAGGTAAAGCTCCACACTGTAGAAGCTCAACAGAATTTAGCAGCATCTGTGTTAGATCCAACAAAAGACGATCAGGTCATAACACCATCAGATGACGAATTTGATGGAGAATTTGGAGCAAAACAGTCTGTTTGGGATGAAGAATAATTATTTAAATTAGCTCAAAACGAAATGGTGGGGATTTATTCTCCACCATTTTTAGTTTTAAAGAAAGCAAAAACTACAGTTTTAACTTAACAACTTGTGAACTAATCAACCATTTTTAACAATCACTTATTGTATATCTCATTAGAAATCAATATATTTGCAAAATAATATTTATATTTTAATGATTAAAAAGCTTATATGTCTTATATGATTTATAAGAAATAAAGGCTACACAACCTAAAACATAAAAGAAATGAAAAGATATATACCACTCTGGAAATGGCTGCTATTCTTAATTTCTGCATTTGTACTATCAGTAATTGGATATGGACTTTTAGGCGCACTGCTTAACCTTTGTGACTATCCTGTATTAAACTTTTCAGCTACGGTACTTTTGCTTATTCTATATTTTTATGGTGTCAGATTCTTAGAAAAAGAAAACGCCAAAGACCTGAAGATTAAGAAACTTGTTCCAGATATTCTGCTTGGCATACTTGTTGGCTGCTTATTTTTTGGATTAGTTGTTGGTATAATGTGGTCTACAGGCTTCTGCAAAATATCATCAATACCCTATAATTGGCAGCAACAACTGTCGGCAATTATTATATTCTTCGGAGTAGCCGTTGTGGAAGAAATTATATTTAGAGGTGTTGTTTTCAGAATGATTGACGAGCGATGGAACACGACCATAGCATTAGTGTTCTCTGCCCTACTCTTCGGTTTTATGCATATAATAAACGAAGGTGCAACATGGTGGTCTTCGTTTGCCATAGCAATAGAAGCTGGTCTCCTGCTTGGAGCAGCATATAAATACTCTGGAACACTTTGGCTGCCTATCGGAATACATTGGGCGTGGAACTACGTTGAAGGAAATGTTTTCGGTTTTGCTGTATCAGGAGGTAATGAGGGCAATTCAATTTTCAAAACTACAGTAAATGGTCCTGAACTAATAACGGGTGGAAGTTTCGGACCAGAGGGTTCAGTAATTGCCGTAGTAATAGGCATTATTTTCTCTGCTACGTTCCTTTATCTGCACTATAATAAGAAAAAAGAAAGAAGGTATAGGTATTAGTGCTGAGATATAAGTGGGTGATTTTTTCTGTATGAGCTTAAAAATTTAGGATGTGAATATATTGTGAACTTGTGTTTTTTAGACATTTACTATCTGTTTTTTAAGCAGCACATCAGTATTAGCCTTATTTTTCTTAGAAAAAGTTAAATATTATAAGAATTATGCTTCAAATTGAATTAAATTAGAAAATAAATACCTACATTTGCAGAATTATTAACCAAATATTCATTTCAACATTAACTTTTAAGTCACAAGATTAAGTAGTAATAATTCCCTAAAATTTATTAGGCAGAATCAATGTAAATAAAGATGAGAGTGGAAACAAGAAGACATATAGCATCATGGATACTATTGGCAGTATTTCTGCCAATGCTTGTTTTCTCGTCTCTACACCAGCATCACTACGAACAACAATCTATTGACACCGAGTGTTCACATTGTGTGAACCACAAACCTCATGACGGACACCTGACCATGCAGACATTTACAAAACATGCTTGTGTCTTGTGTCAAATTCTAACCTTTACATTCTTAATCGTTAGTGTTAGTTCTGTAGTATTCACTAACAATGAATACTCTAAGTTTTACAATGCCAAAGTAAGTTACAGTCGTAATTTACACTATGGTATTATCAGACCTCGTGCTCCTCCAGTTGTCTGAAGCAATATAAATGTTCTCTCGCAAAGAAGAACGACAAATTAACACATATTGTTTCAGATAAAACAAAAAGAATCATGTTTATAAATTTATTGGCGACTGTACTTTTCACTTGTGCAGTTTCCGATACGACTGTAACATTAGATGATGTAACGGTTATGGGAAATGACCGCCGCAACTACCAGATGCGCTCATCTCAAACTGGGCAGTTGATTTCTAACGACTATATTGAGACAAATTTCTCAGGTAGCCTGATGCAGACCCTTCAAGGTATTGCTGGTGTTAAAGCCATGAGCATAGGCTCTGGACAATCAAAACCAACAATTCGTGGTTTGGGCTTCAATCGTATGGTTGTTGCTGAAGATGGCATTAAACACGAAGGCCAGCAATGGGGTGACGATCACGGACTTGAAATAGACCAGTTTTCAATTGACCGTTTAGAAATTCTGAAAGGTCCTGCTGCACTACTTCATGGAAGTGATGCAATTGGTGGATTGATAAATATTTACACAAACCACATTCCAAAAAACAAGTTTGAAGGCAATGTGAAGTTGTTTGGTAATACGAACAACGAGCAGATTGGATTTGCAGCAAAGATTGGCGGAAGAAACAAAAGATTTTTCTATAGAGCTAATCTTACACTGATAGACTATGCGGACTTCGGCGTGCCTACAGACAGTATTCAATACTATTCATACTTCATCCGCTTAAAAGACCAACGATTGAGAAACACCGCAGGCTTTGAGCGTGATGGCGGATTGATGCTAGGTTATGCTGGATATCATTTCCATACCGATTTGCATATAACAGATTCTTACTCGAAAAGCGGCTTCTTTGCTAATGCTCATGGACTCGAAGTCAGACTCTCAGACATTGACTATGACCACTCACGTCGAGACATTGACTTACCATATCAGTCAGTAAACCACTTCAAAGTTCATAGCCATTCGTCGTGGAGAAATGACAGACTATCACTTGAGCTTAACTTAGCATATCAGAACAATCTTCGAGAAGAACACTCAGAACCCGTCTCTCATGGATATATGCCAAAACCAAAAAATACGCTGGAACGCAAGTTCAATAAAAGTACATATACAGCAAAACTTGGTTTGCGATATTCTCTGAATGAGAAAAATGATCTGAGTATAGGTATAAGCAGCGAATATCAAGACAATAAGCGCGGAGGATGGGGATTTATAATACCTGATTTCAATACACTTTCGTTAGGTGTGTATGCTTATGACAGATATACTCTTCGTGATAACCTTATATTTAATTATGGTATCAGATATGATTTTGCACGTACAAATATAAAAGAATATCATGATTGGTATAAGACGCCTGCATCTGGCAATGATTCTATATTCATGCAAAGATCGGCAACTATACATAGAGTATTTAATAGCTTGATTTGGTCTGCTGGTGTTAATTACACAACAGAGCAATGGTTGTTCAAAGCAAATATAGGCAAGAGTTTCAGAATACCAATACCAAAAGAACTTGGTGCTAATGGAATAAATTACCATATATTCCGCTATGAACGTGGAAACAGCCAACTTGATCCAGAAGAATCATATCAACTGGATGCTGGAATAAACTGGACAAACAAAAAGGTTAGCATACAGGTAGATCCATTTGTAAATTATTTTCCAAATTATATCTATCTGAATCCTACAGCTGACTATGTAGAAGGGTTGCAACTCTATCATTACACTCAGTCGAAAGTTTTTCGCTGGGGAGTTGAAGCTCAGATGGTTTACTCAATAAACAAACATTGGGAGGCCGAACTGAAAGGTGAGTATCTTTATGCAAGACAAGAGTCTGGCGAAAAGAAAGGCTATACCCTACCCTTTTCTACACCTTTCTCTGCAGATGCTACTATTAAATATTTGTTCAATTACAAAGGCGAAGGCTATATTTCTTTAAATGCACACGTTGTAGGAAGACAGAATGAAATAGTTCCTCCAGAAAAGCCAACAGCAGGATATTTCCTGCTAAACGCAACTGCAGGAAAACATTTCACTGTAGCAAAAAACACTTTGCGTATAACACTACATGTTCAGAATCTGTTGAACAAGCGATATTATGACCATACAAGTTATTATCGTTTGATAGATGTACCAGAACCTGGCAGAAGCATCTCATTTATGTTAGGATATGACTTTTAAAACTATCAGAAACAAAATAAAGCAGAGTATTCTGCGAAAAAACTATAAACTTAATAATCTTACAAATAATTTAACAACATAATTATAAATTAACCATGAAAAAATATTTATATATGAGCCTTATGCTGGCTCTAAGCGTAGTTTTATCAATAAGTTTCACATCGTGCAATAATGATGACGATTTACCTACTAAACCTATCGTAGCTTTGACAGAAGTTGGACACGACAATAGTAAGCATGCACATCCAGGTCATGACATGCACTTAGAAGCAAAAGTGACTGCAGAGGGACTCATCAAGCGTATAGACATTGAAATTCATCAAGAAGGTATTGGAAACTTCAAGATAGAAAAGGCATATACTGACGGGAAAAATATAAATGTCCGCGAACTTAAATTCCATGAGCACATTGATATTCCGAAAGAAGCCCCATTAGGAAAATATCACCTTCACTTCACTGTAACAGACAAGCATGGTCAGAAGGCAACGGCTGAAAGCAACCTTGAAATTGTTGCAGAAGGACATGCACATGAACATCATGAACATCATGAACATTAAATAATAAAGTAAGAGAAAATGAAGAAAAAAATAATTCCAGTTCTGCTGTGCGCACTTTGTGCGTGCGGCAGTTCTGATGATGACATGACCAAGCCTGTCATCAGCGATAAAGGCATAGTAGCAATGCCTACAGACTGCCAGGTATATCATCGTGGCGATATTATACCATTTCACTATGTGTTTACCGATGATACAGAACTCGGAAACTATAATATTGAAATTCATCACAATTTCGACCACCACACTCATGGCACAACTGCTACAGTCTGCGAAATGGACGAAAAGAAAGCACCTGTTAATGCATGGATTTTCAACAATGACTATGAAATACCAGCAGGACAAACAACGTATAATTCAAGGTTAGATATAAGAATACCAGATGATATAGACACGGGGGATTATCATTTCTCCATAAGAGTTACTGACAGAGCAGGTTGGCAGGAAATGAAAGCTTTGAGCATAAAAATTGTAGAATAAGATTGTAGAATAAGAGAGATACTCAAAAACAATATGGAAAAAGAAATTTCAGATTTGCTTATCAAGTACGCAAAGCAGTTTGAAACTCGTGATTTTATAAACGGCGACCCGTCGTGGTTCATGCATCAAGTAAGCGGAAGAGAGAATCAAGAAACAATAGCTTTTATTGCATCATGTTTGAGTTATGGAAGCAGAAAACAGTTTATGCCTAAAATCCAGTATATTCTTGACATGAGCAAAGGAGATGTTTACAAATGGGTTCGCGATGGTTTGTTTTTACAACACGTTCAATCAAATGACCGCCGTTGTTTTTACAGACTATATACATACTCTACTATGCACCATTTTCTTTGTACATATCAGCAATTATTACAAGAACATGAAACACTTGGTAAATACGTTAAAAGTAAAGCCAATGACGGTTATTCTGCTGTAAGTGCAATATGCAGTTATTTCGGTCAATATGGAATAAGTGTTGTTGTTCCAAAAGATGCACGTTCTGCATGTAAACGCGTGTGTATGTTTCTGCGTTGGATGGTAAGAGACGAATCACCAGTAGACTTGGGGTTATGGTCAGACTTCATAGACAAGAAAACTCTAATAATGCCGCTTGATACACATGTTGTAAACCAATCTATAAAATTGGGATTGCTAAAAAGCAAAAATGCTTCAATGAGTGCAGCCCTACGACTAACAAAAAATCTGACGGAAGTATTTCCAGAAGACCCGCTAAAAGGTGACTTCGCTTTATTTGGAGTTGGAGTTAACGAGGATAAATAATAAAAAAGAAGTTTCGAGTCTGAAATGAGCCCGAAACTTCTTTTAGTATTTTTGGAGCGGAAGGTGAGGGATTCAAACCCCCGATACCCAAAAAGGGTATACCGGATTTCGAGTCCAGCGCAATCGTTCACTCTGCCAACCTTCCAGAAATTGAATGCAAAAGTAGTAAAATTTTCTTTCAGAGGTATTGTAAAATAGAAAAATATATATGGTTTAACTGTTGTTAACCTTTTATCTTGTTTCTAAATGTCCATAACCTACAAGCCTATCAGTTCTTCCTCCTTGTTCACGATAGTATATTAAAGCATCATACAGATTTTCAGTCTGAAAGAAATTTCCTTCTGAAGGAACCCTCTGAATATTTCCATTTCTGTCAATAAGCAAATATTGATATGAATAGTATCCCAGCTTCAAACTGATTGTTGTATGATAAATGTTATTTTGTTCATCATATAGCATCTTATATCGTGGCAAGAACTGGTCATTAGTCCACTTTGCATTGATATAAATATCGCCATCATACTTCTGTGGTGTGTGCAATGTAAAATTGACTAAAACATAATCTGAAATTCTGTCATTTTCGATATTATCGCTATTTCTTATATAAAAGGAACCATTGGCATCGAAATCATAAACATAATTAAATGAAGGGACATCAGGAAAAAGATATACTTGATAATCATGTCCATCCCAATCTATTCTGTCAACTCCAAGCGTAGGATGAGTTGGATCCAGGACTTCAAACTTATGATATTCATTACCACCATCAAAAATAAAATTCCTACAATGTTCCCACCTCAATCCATTAGTCATAACATATTGTGGTTTGGCATTTATCCTTGCATTGCTCCACAAACCGTTTTGTAGGAGTACAGTTTTAATCTGGTCCTGATAATTTATTACTCTCATGTTACCATAATTAATCTGCATTGCAATTTGCTGATGTGACTGATTTATATCAACATCCGTATTTGAAGACATTGATAATTGAACTCCCATTATAGGTTCTACAACCATAAAATATGCAACTATAACAGGTTTTTCTTCGTCATTATCATCATAAATTGTCAAACGATAATTACCACTCATTTTAATATTGCAATTTCTATTCGGAATTGACATTCTATAATGAGTATACAACACTGTTGTATTAACGGACTCTTCAATATCTTCAATTAGATTTCCTGATGCGAACCCACTAACGAAATCACTTTCAAATAGTTGAGACGAAACACTCCAATCGGCCTCACAATGTTCTAACTTATAAGCAAAACGCCTATATTGGTGTGTCAAGTCATCAAAATTGATATTAATACGCTGATTAGTCCCAAGCTCAATAATAGGAATAGACAACCAATTATCATCAGCTACTACTTGTAACGAAGATATCTGACTGTCTAAGATCTCATTTCGCTGCGCTTTAGCAACAGAAAAAAAAGCAACAAAAAAGATTAATAATATATTTCTCATCAATAACATAACGAAGAAACATGGCTGATTATTGCTTAAAGGTTATGGTAAATCGAATTTTTTATTGTAATTTTGCAGCGATAATGCACTATAAAGATGAAAGAAGTCAAAATTAGCGATAAAACTTTGCAAAAAGCTGCTGCTGAAGGTATGGATGCTTTTGTTAACACATTCATAAATGCTATAAATGAAGCTATTGGTGGTGAACTAGGAGCAAACAACATGAAAGACCTAAATTCAGAGCAGATAACTCTATTAGCTTACCATATACTCCAAGAAGAAGTTATGGATGGAGGATTCATCCAGCTAATACATAATGGATATGGGGGATTCATTTTCCATAACCCATTTGCAAAAATGATGAGATTATGGGGACTTGACGATTTGGCTAAAATAATAAATAAAGCTCACAAACTATACGACAAGTATCATGAAAGAATAGAAAAAGAATGTAGTGATGAGGAATTTATGGCTATGTTTGAACAAATGCCAGAATTTGACGATATAGATGATAATTTTGTTGAGAATGAAGAAAAATGGACAGAACAAATTGCATGCTATATTGACGAACACATTCAAAATTTTGTTACTATTATATAAACAATGAACAAAGAAGAACAGGAACTTAGAAAAAAAAGTCCAATACAGATAAAAAACAAAAAAGCTGCTTTTGAATACTTTTTTGTTGATACATATACAGCAGGCATAGTTCTGACTGGTACTGAAATAAAATCCATAAGGCAAGGAAAGGCATCACTTGTAGATGCCTATTGCATAATTATCAATGGAGAGATATGGGTTAAAGGTATGAATATATCCCCATACTTTTATGGTTCATATAATAACCACGAATCAAAACGTGACCGCAAATTATTACTTACTCGAAAAGAAATCAGAAAACTCCAGGAAGCAACAAAACAAGTTGGTTTTACAATAGTGCCAACACTTGTTTTTATTGACCAAAAAGGACATGCAAAAATGGATATTGCATTATCAAAAGGCAAGAAAAGCTTTGATAAACGGCAAACTCTGAAAGAAAAAGAAGACCGAAGGGAAATGGACAGGGCAATAAAACACTTCTAACCAGTTATGAGTAGTATAAGAAACATAATATTCGACTTGGGCGGAGTTATAATAACGCTAGACCAATCGCAAGCTATAAAACGGTTTCATAATATTGGTATTGAGGATATTGAGAACTGGCTAAACCCATATACACAAAAAGGAATATTCGGGGAACTTGAAGTCGGAAAAATATCTGCAGAAGAATTTCGGAAAGAATTAAGTAAAATAGCAAAAAGAGAACTGACATTTAATGAATGTAAGCATTGCTGGTTAGGATATGTAAAAGATTTACCAAAACGAAATATAAAAACATTAATAAAGCTGAGAAAGGAAGGATTTCACATAATCCTATTATCAAATACAAATCCATATATGATGGATTGGGCTTTAAGCAATGAATTTGACGGTGAAGGCAAATCTATAGATAAATATTTTGACTCAATATATCTTAGCTACAAATGCAAAATGATGAAGCCTGATGAACGGATATTTAAAAAGATACTTGACGAAGAGCAAATAATTGCTAATGAAACTCTCTATATAGATGATGGTTCTTTGAATATTGAAGCTGCATCAAAACTTGGCTTTCAAACATATTCTCCAGCAAATGGAGAAGACTGGACGGTTGAAATAGAAAAATACTTATAACAAGTAAAATATGATATTAATAAAATATAAATATTAATGACTTTCAATAAGAAAAAAAGATGGCGTATTATTCATGGTCAGCCCCTGACAGAAATGGACAGACGCATATTATATTGGGAAAATAAAGGTAAAGAAGTTCCCACGCGAGAGCTAATCAGAACTCCTGAAGAAATTGAAGGCATAAAACGTAGTGGCATCATTAATACAGGCGTTCTTGACGAGGTTGCTAAAAACATTCACGCAGGAATGTCAACATTGGAAATAGACAAAATATGCTATGATTATTGTACAAAACACGGCGCAATCCCAGCATGTCTCAACTACGAAGGGTTTCCTAAATCAGTATGTACCAGCATAAATGAAGTTGTCTGTCATGGTATTCCAAAGGAAGACGATATACTTGAGGAAGGAGACATAATAAATGTTGATTTTACCACAATATTAGACGGATACTTTGCCGATGCATCACGAATGTTCATTATTGGCAAAACGAGTCCTGAGAAAGAAAAACTTGTCAAAGTTGCTAAAGAGTGTTTAGAAATAGGTGCAGAAGCAGCAAAGCCTTATGGTTTTGTGGGTGATATTGGCCATGCTATAGAAAAACATGCAAAAAAGCATCATTATGGTGTTGTCAGGGATTTATGCGGGCATGGTGTAGGATTAAAATTCCACGAAGAACCTGACGTAACTCATTTTGGCAAAAAAGGAACTGGAATGCTTCTTGTTCCAGGAATGGTTTTCACAATTGAGCCAATGATTAATATGGGAACACATGAAGTATTCATTGATGCAGATGACCCATTTGGCTGGGAGGTAATCACTGGAGATGAATTGCCAAGCGCACAATGGGAACATACATTCTTAATGACTGAACATGGTGTTGAAATTCTTACATATTAAGATAAATTCATGCAAAAAAAAGAAGACATATACATATTAGGTATAGAAAGTAGCTGTGACGACACTTCAGCCGCAGTACTTCATAATAACATACTATTAAGTAATGTAACAGCATCCCAAGCTGTTCACGAAAGTTATGGCGGAGTTGTACCAGAATTAGCATCAAGGGCACATCAACAAAATATTGTACCAGTTGTAGATCAAGCCTTGAAACAGGCTGGTATATCAAAAGAACAACTAACAGCAATAGCTTTCACTCGAGGTCCAGGACTTATGGGTTCATTGCTTGTTGGGGTTAGTTTTGCAAAAGGCTTGGCTCGCTCATTAGGAATACCAATGATTGATGTCAACCATTTGCAAGGTCATTTAATGGCACACTTCATTCGTGAAAAGGATTCGGAGAAAGAACCTCCAAAACTTCCATTCCTATGCCTATTAGTTAGTGGCGGAAATACTCAGATCGTAAAAGTGAATGCATACAACGACATGGAAGTATTAGGACAAACAATTGACGATGCAGCAGGTGAGGCAATAGACAAATGTTCAAAAATAATGGGACTTGGTTATCCTGGTGGTCCTATAATAGACAGATTAGCACGTAAAGGAAATCCTAATGCCTACAAATTTTCAGAGCCACACATTGCTGGACTCGACTATAGTTTCAGCGGATTAAAAACATCTTTTCTTTATAGTTTACGCGACTGGATTAAAGAAGAACCAGAGTTCATTGAGAATCATAAAGAAGATATTGCTGCAAGTATTGAGCATACGATTGTTAGAATTCTGATGAAAAAGCTAAAACTTGCTGTAAAGCAAACAGGTATTAAACGTGTTGCATTGTCTGGTGGAGTATCTGCAAATACAGGGCTACGCAATGCATTTCAGGAATACTCACAAAAATATGGATGGCAAATTTACATTCCTAAGTTCAGTTTTACAACAGACAATGCTGCAATGATTGGTATAACTGGATATTATAAGTATATAGACAAAATATTCTGCACAATAGATAAACCAGCATTTTCAAAAATAACATTTCAATAATATATAAATAAAATGGAATTAGAAAACAAAGTATTAAGCCGCGAACTGCAACAGCACCTCTATGAATCAGAATTAACATTGGGAACTGCCGAAAGTTGTACCGGCGGTCGTATAGCTGAAGCTATTATCGCGACTCCAGGCGCATCAGAATATTTCAAAGGTGGCATAATATGCTATACAGATGAAATAAAAACTAGATTATTAAATATTGACAGTAAACTTATTGAGGAAAAAAACGCTGTTAGCGAAGAAGTTGCAATCGAAATGGTTAAAGGCGCAATTGAAACATTAAACGTTGATTTTGCGATATCAGCAACAGGCTTTGCAGGACCTGGTGGCGGAACAAAAGAAATTCCTATTGGAACAATATGGCTTGCATGCGGCAATAAGGATGAAATTATTACTCATAAGCTTGAAGAAGATGAAGGAAGAGATGTAAATCTATCAGTTGCAACAAGTAAAGCTATGCAAATGATTGTAAAATTTATAATTGACCACGAAATAACAAAAAATTCTTAAATAACAACTTTATTTATGTAAATATTTTGCTAATAAGAAAAAAGTTTATAATTTTGCACCCTGTTTGGAATAGGTATATAAAAAGAAAACAAAAAATTAGATAGCAATGTCGAAAATATGTCAAATTACGGGAAAGAAAGCTCAAATCGGCAATAATGTTTCCCACTCAAAGCACCGCACAAAGAGAACTTTCGATGTAAACTTGTTTAACAAGAAGTTCTACTATGTTGAGGAAGGTTGCTGGATAAGCTTAAAAATTAGTGCAGCAGGCTTGCGCTTAATTAACAAAATTGGTCTTGATGCTGCTCTTAACCAAGCAGTTGCCAAAGGATATGTTGACTGGAAAGACATTAAAGTTATAGGAGAGTAAACACCATGGCATCTAAGAAAGCAAAAGGTAATAGAGTTCAAGTTATTCTTGAATGCACAGAAATGAAGAATAGCGGTATGCCAGGCACAAGTCGTTACGTTACGACTAAAAACCGCAAAAACACTCCAGAACGTATGGAGCTTAAGAAGTATAACCCTATCTTGAAGAAGATGACTCTTCACAAAGAGATAAAATAATAGAAATAGAGAACTATGGCAAAGAAAACCGTTGCTACCCTCCATGAAGGTTCAAAGGATGGTCGCGCATATACAAAAGTTATCAAAATGGTTAAGAGCCCAAAGACTGGTGCTTATGTTTTTGATGAGCAGATGGTTCCAAATGAAGCTGTAAAAGATTTCTTTAAGAACTAATTTTAAAATTATTATAGTAAAAAAGAAAAGGTTACCTCGTAATGAAGTAACCTTTTCTTTTTTACTATTGGGTCTATAATGTTATATTGGATAATGGGGGTAAATAAAATTACCTCCATTATCCAATATTTAATCATCATATTCATCTTCTACATTTGTTGCTTCAAGTCCCAAATCCTCAGGATTTGTTTCAAACGTAGTACGATAGCTTTCCTCTAATAATTTTTCTTCATCAAACTCATCTTCATCATCAAATTCATTATCATCGTCAAGCTCTATCTCATCTTCATCATCAGAACTCTTATGCTCATATTTCTCTATAATTGCTTGTTCTATACTTGGTTTTGGTTTTTGCTTGGCAAAGATAGCCTCAACCCAAGAACCTTTTTCTATTTCCAACACTTCAAAACCGTCTTCTAATTTTTTCTCATACATACCACCTTTTTTCCTCAATCTTTCTTTGGGAAGAGTAGTTGTACTAATATCAAAACCACTTTCAATAATATCTTTAATGCTCTGAGAGATACTATCCCATCCTCCTCCAAAGTTCCTGTCTAAAACTTCAATCAGTTTTGAAGCTGATATATGGCGAATATTCTCATAAGTTAAATCAGTTATTCTAGATATTGGCTTTTTCTTAACTGCCCATTTTTTCTTGGAATCTTCAATTGTAACAGAATTTACTTTAAAACCTCTGTCTTCGTATTTCTTTATCACTTCTTTTCTATCAATTAAAACTTCTTCTATCGTAAAAGCAGTCTTGATAATATCAATATAGTGATTAATATTTTCTTTTAGTTCTGCATCTTTCTTCGCAGAAGTAATTAGTCTAAAAACATCATTTTCTTGGATATCCCAGACATTACCTTTGTTCAAAGATTTTAGAGTTAATGTACTATTCTCGTTTTTTTTCATAATATTGTTATTGTATTTATTTATCTAAAACACTATGTGAATATTTACTTGCACAATTTAAATTCATCTCTATCAGATAAAACTCTGAATTTATTTCTGAAGTTGTCAAGATCATTATGAGATATTGTGGCAGAAATTATTTCTTCATCTTCTGTATGGTTCTGAGAAATAATTTTTCCTTTTGCATCAATAACATAACTACCACCAATATAAATTGAAGAATTATCCTGCCCTACTCTATTTGAAGCAATAACGAAACATTGATTCTCAATTGCGCGAGCTTTCAAAAGTGTATCCCAAACGTGCTTACGACTTTCGGGCCAATTGGCAACAATAATAATTACATCATAATCATCTTGATTTCTGCACCAAACAGGAAAACGCAAATCATAACACGTCAATAACAAGCAACGATAACCCTTCCACTCAACAATTACGCGTGAGCCTCCATGTTCATAGTTTGCATTTTCTCCACCAAAACTAAATAAATGGCGTTTATCATAATACTTGAAAGTTCCGTCGGGGAAAACAAAATAGTTTCGATTTCTATAACCACCATTTTTGATAGAAACACTACCACAGATGGCAGCATTATGCACCCTTGCTTGTTCTATCATCCAATTTAATGAATATTCATCTTCTTCAGCAATCCCTTCGGGAGAAGTAACAAAGCCTGTTGACCACATTTCTGGCAAAACATACAAGTCACTGTCTTGTGCTTTATTTAACAACAACTCTGCTTGATTTCTATTATATTCACAGTCAGCCCACTTTATATTAGTTTGAAGAATACTTATTTTCATTAAATCTATGATATGTAATTTGAGTTTTAATATATTAAGCTCTTGAGATTGCAAAAGTAAATACTTTATCTTTTATTTACAAGTTTTTCCAGCTATTTTTCTAAAAAACCACATATTACATTCTCTTTTTTCCAACCTTTATACTAACTTTGCAATATGAAACCATTAGCAGAACGTCTTCGTCCTCTAAGACTTGAGGACTATGTTGGTCAGCAACATCTTGTTGGCAAAGGTGCAGTTTTGCGCAATATGATAGAAAGAAAACAAATTTCTTCATTCATTTTATGGGGGCCTCCTGGTGTTGGGAAAACAACATTAGCACAGATTATAGCTCACCAGCTGGAAATACCATTTTACACACTGAGTGCGGTTTCAAGTGGAGTCAAAGAAGTTAGAGATGTTATTGAGCGTGCAAAAGGAAACCAATTTTTCACCAATTCTTCTCCTATACTATTTATTGACGAAATACATCGCTTTAGTAAAAATCAGCAAGACTCTTTGCTTGCCGCTGTAGAACAAGGTGTAATAACTCTGATTGGTGCTACGACAGAAAACCCATCATTTGAAGTCATACGTCCATTACTTTCAAGATGTCAATTATATATTTTAAAACCATTATCTTCTGCAGACCTTATTAGTTTAGCAGAAAAGGCAATAGCAACTGATATTATATTAAAAGAGAAAAAAATTACTATAAAAGAAACAAATGCGCTTGTAAGATATAGTGGTGGAGATGCCAGAAAATTATTAAATATATTAGAACTTGTTTGCCAATCAAATAATAATGAAGAAATTGTTATCACAGATAAGCTTGTAGTTAATAGGCTTCAAGAAAATCCATTGGCATATGACAAAGATGGAGAAATGCATTATGACATAATTTCTGCATTCATTAAGAGCATTAGAGGTAGTGACCCAGATGCTGCGCTTTACTGGATGGCACGTATGATTGAAGGTGGTGAAGATCCAAAATTCATAGCAAGGAGAATTGTAATTAGTGCAGCTGAAGACATCGGTTTAGCCAATCCTAATGCGCTTCTTATCGCAAATGCCGCATTTGATGCTGTAACAAAACTCGGAATGCCAGAGGGACGTATTCCACTTGCAGAAGCTGTTGTTTATTTAGCATCAAGTGCTAAAAGTAATTCTGCATATCTTGCAATAGACGAAGCTATTTCTGAAGTTAGAAAGAGTGGCAATCTTCCAGTTCCACTTCATCTTCGCAATGCACCTACCGAAGTAATGAAAAATCTTAATTATGGTAAAGATTACAAATACCCACACGATTTTCCAAATCACTTCACACAACAACAATATCTACCGACACCAATCATAGAAAGAAGATTCTACTATCCACAACAAAATGCTGCGGAAGAACGATTAAACATGCAGCTTCATGAGCGTTGGGGTAACAGATTCGAAAAAGGATGAAAAAAATAACATGAAAAATAACATATGATATTGGCTTATGTTATTTGCATAAAAAAATAGAACTAAGATGAAAATTGTAGTATTAGACGGTTATACAATAAATCATGGAGATGTTTCATGGAAAGAATTGCAACATGTTGGAGATTTGAATATCTATGATAGGACTGCAAATAACCAAATCATAGAGCGAATAGCAGATGCTGATGCTATATTAACAAACAAGGTTGCCATTGATGCTGAAATAATAAAACAGTCAAAAAAAATTAAATATATTGGAGTTATGGCAACTGGATATAATGTAGTTGACATCGATGCTGCCAAAAACAAAGGTATTATCGTAACTAATGTTCCTGCATATAGCACTGAAAGTGTCGCACAAATGGTATTTGCACACATCTTAAATATAACAAATAGTGTAGAACACTATGCTATACTTAATCGTAATGGCAAATGGAGCAAATCATTAGATTTCTGCTATTATGATAGGAAACAGATTCAGTTGTCAGGTTCAACTATTGGCATTATAGGACTCGGTAATATTGGTATGCGTGTCGCTCAAATCGCATCTGCATTTGGTTTGAGAGTTATTGCTAATACAAGTAAACCTCAAATAAGCTTACCATCATATATATGTAAATGCGGAATATCACAACTGTTTTCTGAGTCAGACTTTATAACATTACATTGTCCACTAACCAAAGAGATACACCATATAATATCACACCCAACAATTGAGCAAATGAAATCCTCTGCTATAATTATAAATACTGGTAGAGGAGCATTAGTAAATGAAATTGATATGGCTAATGCACTCCAAAATGGTAGAATATTTGCATACTGCGCAGATGTACTAGAGCAAGAACCTCCTTCTGAAGACAATCCTTTGCTAAAATGTGATAATTCATATATAACACCCCACATAGCATGGGCAACACCACAATCACGACAAAAACTTATCAATGTTCTTGCCCAGAATTTAGTTGCTTTCAATAATGGAAAACCAATTAATGTTGTTAACTAAAAACATTATGAATATATTAACAAAAAAAGCATACTGTTTTTGATTTATTACAGTATGCCTTTTTGTTATAAGCTTTAAATTTGTAATATAGCTCTGTGTATGACTCGTAAATTTTTACAGCTAACCACAATTAATATAGTAGACATAGTCAACATATAAAAATGACATGCAAAATCTTATTGACTAATGCTATATTTTTGGTGATATTAATCTAGAAATCCACTAGCTCCAATATCGTCCTTCATCCCATAAATTCCTAAATATACTTTTTTTGAACCAAAGAAATAAACTTTGCGACCATAATTCTCAGGATGGGCAATGAGATTAAATTTATCACGAAGTTTTCCTTTCTTTAATTGAATAGAAATAATCTTATCAATATCAGTCTCACCTTTTTTATCAGCTAAAAGAATCGCCGTATCATAGTCAAACGGAGGTTCAAAGTCAGCATTCTCTATGCTCTTTGTGCATGCCCCAACAATATATCCTTTAACAAATACAAAATTCTCAATATCATTAAAAATAAACTCTGATACAGTAAGGGCATCTTCTACAGAACGACCACTTCCGTTATTATGAGAATCGTCATTACCATCTTCAATATCTTTTTCCTCATAGTTGTCAGGAGTCTCTGTTTCTTCATCATCTCCATTGTCGTTATTATCCGAATCATTTGATGCATCGTCCTGTTTCTTGTCTGTGTCCTTATTCTTATCTGTTTGTTCGGTTTCATCATCCAAACCAATTTCATCATCTATAATTGGTTTTTCACAACCTGATAAAACAAAAAATAGGAACAAAAAACATACTAAATATAACTTTCTCATTATTTGTAGTTTTTATGTTTTGTAAAAAAAAAAGTGACAAATTTAATAAAGAACAAGTGAGAGCTTCACTTATTATATTTATTCAGAAGCTCTCACTTATTTTACGGATATACAAATCTTTAGCTTACCTTTTCAAGTCGCTTCATCATTGCAAACATGAAGAGTGCAGAAAGAATACAAAGGACTGCAAATACTCCCCATACGATCCATAACTTTATACCGCCCCAAAGCAAACCACCAACCATAACAAGCTGATTACCGATAGCAGTTGAAACAAACCAACCTCCCATCATCATTCCTTTATACTTTGGAGGAGCAACCTTTGAAACAAATGATATACCCATTGGAGACAGTAAAAGTTCACCAAAGGTAAGCACAAGATAAGTTGAAATAAGCCAATATGGAGAGACAAACATTCCAGCTTCTCCTAATGCCTTCTGTTCATCTGGAGAAGGCAAAGCACGGCTTGCATACATCATGAGACAGAATGCAGAAGCAGCAACAAGCATACCGTATGCTATCTTGCGAGGAGCTGATGGCTCTTTACCTTTTTTCGCCAAAGCGCCGAAAATAGCCATACTTACTGGAGTCAATGCAACAACATAGAATGGGTTGAACTGTTGGAAAATTGGTGCTGAAATCTCAACCTCACCAGTTGCTCTTGTATATTTATAATATAGTATTGCCAGCGCAGCAATAATTACTAAAGCAGAAATACCTTTTGCTTTTGAAGTCTTACTTTGGAACAAAGAGAATGAAGCATATACAATGAAGACTACCATTACAAGATTAATTACATCAAAAGGCATTGTATTAGCTCCTGTTGCAGACTTTTCTGTGAATTCATTTGCAAAATAAGTCAGTGAAAGTCCATTCTGATGGAAAGCCATCCAGAAGAAGATTACAACAGCGAAAACAAGGCATAGTGCAATAATACGCTGCTTTGTGTCTTCTTTTGAAAGTTCAGGTTCTTCAGCAACAGCAGCGTTGCTCTTTACACCATCTTTTTTTCCACCTTCCGTATGGCGGAAAGTACTACGGAAAGCATAATATATAGCAATAGAAAGAATCAGAGAAGCACAAGCAACGGCAAATGCAAAGTGGTATGCCTCTCCATCTTGAGTGTAACCTAGAGAGTTTTTAGCCCATTCAGAAATTTTAATAGCGGCTGTTGGAGCAAATAAAGCACCAATATTTATAGCCATGTAGAAAATAGAAAAACCAGAATCACGCTTGTCAGCATACTTAGGGTCATCATAAAGATTACCTACCATTACTTGTAAGTTTCCCTTAAAAAGACCAGTTCCAAAACTAATGAAGAAAAGAGCAGCCAACATACAGCACATAGCCATAATACCTCCACCTAACGGAATAGACAAGAAAAGATAGCCAAAAAACATAATAATAATACCAGCTGTAACCATCTTTCCAAATCCAAACTTATCAGCCATTATACCTCCGATGAGTGGTAAGAAATAAACCATCATCAAGAAAGAACTGTAAATTACTCCAGCTGTTCCTGGTGTAAGACCGAAATTGGCTCTTAGAAACAATGCGAAAACGGCTATCATCGTATAATAGCCAAATCGCTCACCTGTGTTGGCCAAAGCCAACGCAAATAGACCTTTTGGTTGTCCTTCAAACATAATTGATAATTTTTAATTAGTGAATATTTGTTTAAATAATTTTTATATTTTTGTTTTCCTATTGAAGATATCAATCAAATATGTAAGTTTGATTATAATATTTCCAAAATTTGATCTTCCGAAAAAATCCTTCTTAGAATCATGGTATATATTTGAAAGTCCATAGTAATAACGAGCTTCGAGCATAAAATGCCCTATTTTAGGGAAAGAATATTCCACACCTGCGCCGGCAGCAATTCCATAATCAAATTTACGCTCGACACTCATTGTATCTTGTGCAATGATAGTATTTGAGCGGGTATCAACATCAATATCTTCAAAAGAAAAATTTGATTCCGTAGATTCATTTAGGTATATTCCAAATTGAGGTCCAGCTTGTACAAAGAACTGAAATCCTTTCTGTTCTTTCCCCCATGCAAGATGAGCAAACAAAGGTACTTGAATATAGTTTATTGTGCGTTGGTATTTTTCTGGTAAACCAGTTTTAGAGTTAATTACTGGCATATCCATATTATTAAGTATGTCTTCTTTCCAACCTATGCTTGAATAATTGACTTCGCCGAGTATTGAGCAAATTGTGTTAAAATATTTTTCACAAACATATTTTGCACTAACCCCAATAGTAATTCCACCATGGAAACTCTGTGAGACTTTAGGCGTAAATCCAACATTACTAAAAACATATCCTGTATTTAAACCTAAAGATAGCTCACTTCGGTGACTTCCAATCTGCGAAAAAGATGAGAGTGGTAATGAAAACAATATAAAAAGTAAAATAAAATGTTTTACTTTAAATGTTTTTTTTGTTAATATGTACTTTCGCGAAACCATCGGGATTTAATAAAATGCTTTATTAGAAATTAATAGCATCTATTGATTTGTCTTTTTTATAGTGTATAAGCATAAATTCTTCATTCTGCATGCCCCCCTGTCCTATACGTTTAAACTGCAATGGAGTTTGGACGGCACGATAGGTTGACTGCCCTTTTCCGCCAGTAAATGCTTTGCCAAATTTATGGAATCCTCCAATAAAGAAACAACCATGATCAAAACCTGTCAAACCAAAATGTGGTAAAGCATACATCATATCATTTTTAAACCACGACTTATAATTTGCTTCAACCCAACGTGTATCATTTGATGACGAGTTATAATAAAAAGTTGTTGGTATATATGTATCATATTTATGGAAATAATTCTGATATGGCGTAATATAAATAAACCAATCTGTATAACCAAACAAAGAAACACTCAAATTTATATTAGCAGCCGAGAGTCTGTCTAATCTCTGAAAAAGAGTATTTAGCTCTGGAGACCTGCCTGTATTGATAATAACTACATTTGGTCTGCTTAAAGTAAAAGATTTAGCAAAATTTTCATCACTTGACTTCAAACTTGTTAAGGAATAACTTATTCCATTTTTATCCAACTGCCTGCGAAGTTCTGTAGTAAAAGCACCTTTGTCACTATTAGGGTCTTCCGCATCGACAATTATAGGATGATAACCACTAAACTGCTTAATAAAGCTTTCAGATGTGATTGAATTTAAAGTCTCTGGAGTTTGGTATACTTGAAATATTTTATCACATGAAGCGACATCATTTCCACTAATTGAAAAAGGTATTACAAGTTTTATGTCATTCTTTTTACAAAAATCAGCAAGTGGTTTCACCATTGGAGTATATAGAGGACCAAAAATCAAATCACATTTTGCAGCATCTTGATCTAATAAAGTCGTTCTTATATCCGAATCAATTGGCACATTCCATGCTCTAATATCAATAGAAATATTATCCTTTTTCAATCTATCACAAGCTAAAAGTAATCCTCTATAATACTCTATCATACGTCTACCGTCGCCGTTCAAATCGTGCAATGGGAGCATAACACCAACTCTAATTGTTCCATCTTTTTTTTGTGACACTTGGTCTTTTACTTGTATTTGTTGTTGATTGTTTTGAGCCTGTTTTGGTTGTGTTTTCTTCTCTTTTGTAGAAAACGGTATATTGATGTAATCTCCTTTTTTTAATTGATAACCTTCCATTTTCATTTCCGGATTAACAGTCATCAGTTCTTCAATAGAAATACTATAGTGCTTAGCAATACCAAACAAGGTTTCGCTTTTCTTTACTTTGTGCTGCTGCTTAATAGATGCATCTTGGGCAACTAAATCTATTGAAAAATGAATTAGCAAGAAAAAGAAGAAATATCTTAAAACTTTATTCATAAAACTTATTTTATTTAAAACTGATTGCAAAATTACAAAAAAATAGTGTTTAAATCAACTTTATTCCGTAATTTTGCATGAAAATAATAACAATACATCAAAAAATAATGATAAATAAATATTTATTAGCAACATTTTTATGCAATATCATTGGTTTTTTAAGTGCAGATGAAGTACCAACAATTAACCCAATGGCTACAATTCAGACCAAAGATGGAGAAAAAATAACAAGTAACTATTCTGGGTCTGCACCTCTTAAAGTGACTTTTAATGCAAACACAGAAAATACAGCCGGTTGGAATTCATATTATGAGTGGCGTTTTAATCTAGAAGAAGACCAAACACCATATTTGATTCGCTATGAAGAAAATACCGAATATACTTTTACTAAAGCAGGGACTCATAATATAAGGTTGTATGCAAAATTTGTTCAAGGAAATGATACAATATCATATACCCAAGATTTCTGGAATTTAAAAGATCCAATAACTATATCCATTAGTGAGAGTATCCTTCAAATGCCAAATGCCTTTTCTCCAAATGAAGATGGTATTAATGACATATACAAAGCAAAAAATGGATACCAAAGTATAACTGAATTCCACGCATATATTTTTAACCGATGGGGACAAAAACTATATGAATGGACAGATCCTGCTGGAGGCTGGGACGGAAAATTCAATGGCAAACCTGTTGAAGAAGGTGTATATTTTGTGCTTGTTGAAGCAAAAGGAGCTGATGGAAAAAAATATCACATTCGCCGTGATGTAAACTTGCTTCGTGGCTATACAGTAGGAGGAGTTCGTTCTGGCGGAGAATAATGCGATAGAAATTGTCAAAAAAACAGTAACAGATATCAACTTTGAGCTTTAACAAAAACTACTAACATGAAGAGTATTAATGTTTTCGGAGCAAGAGTTCATAACTTAAAAAACATAGATGTCACTATACCTCGTAATAGTCTAACTGTAATTACAGGATTATCTGGCTCTGGTAAATCCTCACTAGCATTTGACACAATTTATGCTGAAGGACAGCGCAGATATATAGAGACTTTTTCATCATATGCCCGGAACTTTCTTGGAAATCTTGAGCGTCCTGACGTGGATAAAATTAGTGGCCTATCTCCAGTTATTAGTATTGAGCAAAAGACAACAAATAAAAATCCACGATCAACAGTAGGAACTACTACCGAAATATATGACTATCTGCGCTTGCTTTTTGCTAGGGCAGCAACAGCTTATAGTTATGCAACGGGAGAGAAAATGGTAAAATATAATGAGGAGAAAATTCTTGAAATGATTTGCCATGACTATGCTGATAAGCGTATCTATATTTTAGCTCCATTAGTACGGCAGAGAAAAGGACATTATAGAGAACTTTTTGAACAAATGCGTCATAAAGGCTATTTAAATATCCGTGTTGATGGAGAGATTCGGGAAATAATAAGAGGAATGAAAGTTGACCGCTACAAAAATCATAATATTGAGGTTGTTATTGATAAGCTTCAGATTCCTAATGAACCGACAAAAGACCAAAGAGCACGCATAGAGAAATCATTACAGGCGGCATTGAAACAAGGAGATGGTGTAATCATGATACTTGACAAAGAGGAAAAAAGTTTAAAAAACTATTCCAGAAGACTAATGTGTCCGACAACGGGTATTGCATATGCAGACCCAGCGCCAAATATATTTTCATTTAATTCTCCAGAAGGTGCATGTCCTAAATGTAAAGGTTTAGGATTCGTAAACGAAATAGACTTAAACAAAATCATCCCAAACAAGAATTTGTCAATATACGAAGGAGCCATAACCCCTTTAGGAAAATACAAGAACCAGATGATTTTCTGGCAGATAGAGTCAATCTTAAATAAGTACGATTTCAATTTAAAAACACCAATAGAAAAAATAACAGACGAAGCCATAAATGAAATCCTGTACGGAAGCCTTGAAAGAGTCAAAATTGCAAAGGAATTAGTTCATACATCGTCAGACTATTTTGTTGAGTTTAATGGTATTGTAAAATATATCAGGCAAGTAATGGAACAAGATGATTCTGCAAACAGTAAGAAGTGGGCTGATCAATTCCTTGCAGTATGCAAATGTCCAGAATGCAATGGGAACAGACTTAACAAAGAAGCATTGTCCTACAAAATTGGGGAATATTCCATTTCTGATCTTACAAATATGGATATTAAAGACCTAAGAACATGGACGGAGATTTGTCAAAAAGACATGGATGAGAATCAAATGAAAATTTCGAAAGAGATTTTGAAAGAAATTGGTTCTCGTCTTGACTTTATGCTTGATGTTGGACTGGATTATTTGTCATTATCACGCCCTTCTTCCAGTTTATCAGGAGGAGAAAGCCAGCGCATAAGGCTAGCAACTCAAATTGGTTCACAACTTGTAAACGTACTCTATATTCTTGATGAGCCAAGTATTGGACTTCATCAACGTGACAACCAAAGGCTAATTAGCTCTTTAAAACAATTACGAGACATTGGTAATACCGTCATTGTTGTTGAGCATGATGAAGATATGATGAGAGCTGGTGACTACATCGTAGACATCGGTCCTGGAGCAGGAAGAAAAGGAGGTAAAGTAGTTTTTCAGGGAACACCTCAGAAATTATTGAAAGAGAACACTTTAACGTCGGAATACTTAAATGGGCAAAAAATTGTTTCTAATGTAAAGAAAAGAAGGGATGGTAACGGTAAATTTATTACTATTCACGGTGCATCAGGAAACAATTTAAAACACATTGACGTAAGTTTTCCACTCGGAAAGCTAATTGTTATTACTGGTGTTAGCGGCTCTGGCAAGTCAACGCTTATTAACGAAACTCTTCAGCCAATTCTATCACAGCACTTTTATCGTTCATTAAAAAAACCACTACCCTATGATTCTATTGACGGCATTGAAAATATAGACAAGGTTGTAACTGTAGACCAAAGTCCATTAGGACGTACACCACGTTCTAATCCAGCGACATATACAGGAGTATTTTCAGATATCCGTTCACTCTTCGTAGAATTGCCAGAGGCTAAAATGAGAGGATATAAGCCTGGAAGATTTTCATTTAACGTTAAAGGTGGAAGATGCGAAACTTGTGGTGGCAATGGTTACAAAACAATTGAAATGAATTTTCTTCCAGATGTAACAACGCTGTGTGAAGAATGTCGTGGCAAAAGATATAACAAAGAAACACTTGAGGTCCGATACAAAGGAAAATCAATTGCTGATGTCTTAGATATGACAGTCAACCAAGCTGTTGAATTCTTTGAAAATGTACCTAATATTATTAGGAAGATAAAGACAATTCAAGAAGTTGGATTAGGCTATATTAAACTTGGACAACCATCAACAACTCTTTCTGGAGGAGAAAGCCAACGTGTTAAACTTGCAACGGAATTGTCAAAAAGGGACACAGGAAAAACTGTTTATATTCTAGATGAGCCAACAACAGGACTACATTTTGATGACATTAGGCAATTAATGGATGTACTTCAGAAACTTGTAGACAGAGGCAATACGGTGATAATTATTGAACACAATCTTGATGTTATTCGCCTTGCGGACCATATCATAGACATTGGCCCTGATGGAGGAAAGCGAGGTGGAAATATTATAAATGAAGGAACACCTGAAGAATTAAAATTAAATGGCAGTGGTTATACTGCAAAATATTTATAAACATAAAATAATATGAGCATATCTAAATAAAACTTAGACGAAATATAATACTACAGCCACTTTATTTAGGGAAATGGAAAAGTCCCAAATAAGATGGCTATTATTTTTTTACTCAAATCGACACATGTAAAAGTTGAGCTATATTCAGACATTTGTGAAAATCAACTTTGTCAAAATATTTCATAATAAAAAACGGGAACGATAAAGGGGACTGGAACTATTTATTGATTTTTTAGTTTGGCACGCTGAAAACTTAAAATCCATGAAGTTGTTAATCAATAGGCTTAAAGGTTGTAAATAATTTTAACCGATGTTCACGATTGAAAGGTTTGTTAGCGTTTGTGATATGTGGCATATGACAGTGCGAAACGATACGTTTGACATGGTCAACCATCACAT
The DNA here is from genome assembly GCA_017627765.1 of Prevotella sp. GTDB lineage: Bacteria > Bacteroidota > Bacteroidia > Bacteroidales > Bacteroidaceae > Prevotella. The sequence continues at coordinate 27,926 of JAGAGD010000071.1, forward strand.
ATGACAGTGCGAAAGGGCACCTTTCGCATTACGAGACAATACCCATCATTTTTCCGCCTTTTGCAAATCGTTGAATGATAGGTATTTGCAGAAAATTTCTTTTCTAAGCGCTTAAAACCAAGCAGGTGGACAACTTTGAAGAGATAAACAAAATAAATGATTGTGGAAGACTTTTTTCTTGCATGAAAAGGGCGTTTTGTCAAGTTTTTTCATAAAAAAAGAACTCGAAATAATTGTCAGAATAACTAAATTTACAATTCATATATTACAGAGATTTAGAACTTCCGCAACATTAATCAAATTATATTTTGTACAAGACTTTCAGCACAACGTTCTCCATCTATCGCTGCCGAGACTATACCTCCAGCATATCCAGCACCTTCCCCACATGGATACAAACCATGAAAAGAAATATGTTCCAAGGTTTCGTTATGACGAATTATTCTTAAAGGTGATGATGTCCTAGTTTCAACACCAATTAAGATTGCATCATTTGTAAGAAAGCCATGACTATGCTTTCCAAATATTTTAAATGCAGTTTTTAATCTTGTCGATATGTTTTCTGGCAACCAAAAATGCAAAGGACTTGATATCAGACCTGGCTGATATGAACTTTTTGGCAAGTCGTAGCTGAGACGATTATTCACGAAATCAGCCATGCGCTGGGCAGGTGCAGTCTGCCTACGATTAGCCTGAAGCCAACAATTACGCTCGAGCCTTTCCTGATAATCCATCATTTTTAAAATATCATCTCCTTTGACGTCGTCAGGCCGCAATTCAACTACCATGCCACTATTACTCCAGGCTGTTCCTCTATTCGAAGGTGACATACCATTTACAACAACCTGCTCTTTGCCTGTTGCTGCAGGAATAACAACGCCGCCAGGGCACATGCAAAAAGAATAAACTCCACGATTATCAACCTGAGTTACAAAACTATATTCTGCAGCAGGAAGATATTTCCCTCTACCCTCTTTATTATGATATTGAATACGGTCAATAAGTTGAGATGGATGTTCCAATCTTACACCAACTGCAATACCTTTTGCTTCCATCTCAATATTCTCACTATATAAATACCGATATACATCTCTTGCAGAATGTCCTGTTGCAAGAATAACCGGACCTTCTAATTCTTTTTCCTCACCCGTCAACTGGTTAACAACTATAGCTCCTTTAACTTTTGAATCGTTATGAATAAGCGAAACCATTTTCGTTTGGAAATGAACTTCACCTCCACATTTCAATATCGTATTGCGTATATTTTCAATAACTGCAGGCAATCTATCCGTGCCAATATGCGGATGGGCATCAATTAAAATATCAGTAGAAGCTCCATGTTGACAAAATACACGCAAAATTTTCTCAATTGAGCCCCTTTTCTTTGAGCGTGTATATAATTTTCCATCAGAATATGCTCCAGCACCGCCCTCGCCAAAGCTATAATTACTTTCCTCATCAACCTGCTGAGTACGAGCGATTTGGGCAATATCATTCTTCCGCTCTCTAACGTTCTTTCCTCTTTCAACAACAATAGGTTTAACACCTAACTCTATCAATCTTAATGCCGCAAATAGGCCTCCAGGGCCAGCACCAACAACAATGGCTTTCCTTGCCCCAGAAACTTCTTTGTATTCGATGGGGATAAAATCTGGTTCTTCTTGTTCTTCGCCAACATAAATTCTTACTAGCAAATTTATGAAAATGTTGCGATGCCTAGCATCTATACTTCTTCTCAGAACCCTAATACTTGTTATAGATTTATTATCTATGCCAGCATCTTGGGATAGTTGTTTCCTTAAAGCCTGCTCATCTGTGGCAATCTGTGGACTTACCCTTATTTGAAGATCCTTAATCATATATATTACTGAATATCGACTATTTTTAATATAAAATGAATGCAAATGTACTAAAAAAAACTTATCCACTTATTGATTTTTGAAAAAATGCAATAAATAGTACTATAAATTCAAAGTTTAAATAAACATTTTCGTTATTTTGCTTGTTATTACATAAAAAATGAGTAAATTTGCACCAACAAAAATCACAACAGTTATTTACAGAAGATGGTTTATGTAAACTTGCCTGACGACAAGACACGAAAGCTTGTTTTCTATTTGGCTATGGAAGAATATGTCGCCACTCACATTGTTGAGGACGAATGTTTTTTCATGTGGCAAAGTCAACCAACTGTAATATTTGGTAGAAACCAACTAATCGAAAACGAAGTTAACCTCGATTTCTGCAAGAAACACAACATCCAGACATATAGAAGAAAAAGCGGAGGTGGATGTGTTTATTCAGACATGAATAACATAATGTTTTCATACATTACTCGTGATGAAAATGTGAATTTGACCTTCAACAAATATGTCAACTTGGTAACCTTGACGTTATACAAACTGGGGATTGATGCAAAAGCTACAGGTCGCAACGACATTTTGATTGATGGGAAAAAAGTCTCTGGTAATGCATTCTATCACATCCCAGGACACAGCATTGTTCATGGTACGATGCTATATGATACAAATATGGAGAATATGGTTGGGGCCATAACTCCCACAGATGCAAAACTCCTTAGCAAAGGGGTAAAAAGCGTCCGTCAGCATATTGCATTATTAAAAGATTACATCAACATATCAATTGAAGATTTCAAAATCTTTGTTCGTAAAAATCTTTGTGATAAAGAAATCACACTAAGCGAAGAGGATGTCAAGAAAATCGAAGAAATTGAACTTGAATACCACTCTTATGAATTTATTTATGGTAATAATCCCCGTTATTCTATAAATAAAAAAGGAAGAATTGATAATGTTGGCGATTTTGATATCCGTATTGAAATGAAGAACGGCATAATAAAAAAAATAAATATGCTTGGCGATTTCTTCTTAACGGGAGATATTGATAAAGGATTATTAGAAAAATTCAAAGGAAGACAATTAACTAAAGAGTCATTAAATGAATTTATTCCTGACGAACTTGAAGATATAATAATGAATCTCAAAAAGGAAGATTTAATAAAACTATTATTAAAAGAATAAAAAACAAAATATATAATTTATAAAAACTAAAGGATAATATGGAAAACAAAAGAACTTGTCTGTATGACAGACATGTAAAACTTGGAGCACAGATGTCTCCATTTGCAGGCTTTGATATGCCTATCGTTTACTCATCAATTATCGAAGAGCACAACGCTGTCCGCAATGAAAGTGGTGTTTTTGACGTGTCACACATGGGTGAAGTTGCAATAAAAGGAAAAGATGCAGAAAAATATGTAAACCATATCTTCACAAACGATGTTACAGGTGCACCAGACGGTCAGGTTTTCTATGGAATGATGTGCTATGAAAATGGTGGAACTGTAGACGACCTTCTTGTTTACAAAATGGGAGAAAATGACTTCTTCTTGGTAATAAATGCTGCAAACATTGACAAAGATGTTGAATGGATGAAACAAAACCTTGAAGGTTTCAATGTAGAATTCAATCACTGCTCAGACTATTATGCACAGTTAGCAGTTCAAGGACCAGAAGGAGAAAAAATTGTTGAAGAAGTCCTCGGTTTAGAATGCAAAGATATTGTTTTCTACAACGCACGCCGTGTTGATGTTGATGGAGAAACAATAGTGTTAAGCCGTACAGGTTATACTGGCGAAGATGGATTTGAAATATATGGTTCACATGATTTCATATGTCGTTGCTGGGATAAGTTAATGGCTGATGGAAGATGCAAACCATGTGGTCTAGGTTGCCGTGATACCCTGCGTTTTGAAGTTGGTTTGCCACTTTACGGCGATGAACTTTCAAATGACATAACACCTGTGATGGCTGGACTAAGTATGTTCTGCAAATTCGATAAAGAAGAATTTATTGGAAAAGAAGCACTACAACAACAAAAAGCAGAAGGTCCAAAGCAGCGTGTTGTTGGTCTTGAATTAAAAGACAAAGCAATACCACGTCATGGATACGCTATCGTAAAAGACGGAGAAAAGATTGGTGAAGTAACAACAGGTTATAATAGTATTTCAACAGGTAAGAGTGTTGCTATGGCATTGGTAGATGCCCGTTTTGGCAAACTTGGAACAGAAGTTGAAGTACAAATCCGCAAGAAAACATTCCCAGCGGTAGTTGTTAAGAAGCGCTTCTATGACAAGCACTACAAGAAATAATCAAATAATAATTAAATAGAAACAACAAAATACATTTAAATCAATAATAATTATGGCAAAAGTAATGGAAGGACTCTACTATTCAGAGTCACATGAGTATGTACGCGTTGAAGGCGACTTTGGTTTTATTGGTATCACAGACTATGCTCAGCACGCACTTGGCAATATCGTTTATGTTGATATGCCAGAAGTTGATGATGATGTTGAAGCTGAAGAAGATTTCGGTGCTGTAGAAAGTGTTAAGGCTGCAAGTGATTTAACATCTCCTGTAAGTGGTACAGTTGTTGAAATCAATGAGGCTCTTGAAGATACTCCAGAGTTGATTAACCAAGATGCATTTGCTAACTGGATTATCAAGGTTCAGCTTTCAGACAAAGCAGAGCTTGACAATCTTATGGATGCAAAAGCATACGAAGAGTTCTGTGAAAAACAATAAGAATCATACAGACTCATTTTATAATACACGAACCAATGCAAATAGTACATCTATTTTGTGTTGGTTCGCGTAAACATTTTATATATTAAAAACAATTTAAGCCATGCAATATAAATTTTTTCCTCATACAGAGGATGATTTGCAACAGATGCTTTCAAAAGTTGGCGTAAAGTCACTTGATGATTTATATGCCGAAGTTCCAGAAAGCATACGTTTCAAGGGTGAATATGATTTGCCTTCACAAATGAGTGAGATGGAAATTCGACGTTTCTTCGATTGTTTAGGAAACAAGAATAAACAACTCACGTGTTTTGCCGGTGCTGGTGTATATGACCATTATACTCCCTCTATCGTTCCTAATATTGTAGAGCGTTCAGAATTCCTCACAAGCTATACTCCATATCAGGCAGAGATTTCACAAGGTACACTGCACTATATATTTGAGTATCAGTCGATGATGACAGCTCTTACAGGTTTAGCAATCTCTAATGCATCAATGTATGATGGATCTACAGCTACCGCAGAAGCAGTCATGATGGCAAAAGCTAATGCAAAAAAAGCAAATAAGGTTTTAGTAAGTTCAACCATTGACCCAAAAGTGTTAAAGGTTGTACGCACATATGCGCACTACAATGGTGTTGAAATCGAAATGGTTGCAGAAAAAAATGGTGCAATTGATAAGGATGACATGAATACAAAACTCAATGCAGGCGGTGTTGCAGGTGTTGTAGTTCAGCAGCCTAACTATTATGGTATCATTGAGGATTACTCAGGTGTAGCAGAAGCATGCCATTCACAAAAAGCTCTTTTCATCATGAATAGCATTGCTGCTGACTTAGCATTGCTAAAGACACCTGCAGAGTGGGGAGCAGACATTGCTGTTGGTGATGTTCAGTCACTGGGTCTCCCAATGTCATTTGGCGGTCCTTACGCTGGCTATATGTGCTGTAGCGAAAAGTTAATCCGTAAGATGCCTGGTCGCATTGTTGGTATGACTAAAGACAACAGAGGACAGCGTGCATTCGTCCTTACACTTCAGGCTCGTGAGCAGCATATTCGTAGACAAAAAGCAACATCAAACATATGTTCTAATGAAAGTTTGATGGCTTTGTTTGTAACTATCTATATGGCTGTTATGGGTAAAGAAGGTGTTAAAGAAGCTGCAAAGCGCTCATTCGACGGAGCCCATTATATGTGTGATGAATTAGTTAAAACTGGAAAATTCACACTAGCATTTGATCAACCATTCTTTAATGAATTCTGCGTTCGCTATACAGGCAATGTTGATGAATTACAAAAACGATTCATCGACAATGGCATACTCGGCGGTGTTAAGGTTGCTGACGATTGCATTATGTTTGCTGTTACAGAAAAGCGAACAAAGGATGAAATTGACAAGTTAGTTGAACTTACAAAATAATTGGGAGGATAAATATATGAATAATAGATTATATGGAAATCTGATTTTCGAACTTTCACATAGCGGTCGTCGTGGATATACACTCCCAAAGAATGAATTTGGAAATTATTCTTTGCCCCAAGGAAGCACACGTGAGGTCGATGCTGCTCTACCTGAATGCGATGAAATGACAGTAGTACGTCATTATACAAATCACAGTGAAAACAATTTTGGTGTTAACAATGGTTTCTATCCTTTAGGTAGTTGTACTATGAAGTACAATCCTGTAATCAATGAAGATATGGCTGCACATACAGCATTCAGCGGTCTTCATCCATTACAACCTGAAGAAACTGTACAGGGCGCTCTAGAATTATATTATGGATTGCAGAAATCATTATCAGCGTTAGCAGGACTTAGCGAGTTTACATTGAATCCATTTGCTGGTGCCCACGGTGAACTTACTGGTTTGATGATTATCAGAGCATACCATGAGAAACGTAATGATGTTAAACGCACTAAGGTAATAGTTCCAGACTCTGCACACGGAACGAATCCTGCGTCTGCTGCTGTTTGCGGACTTGATGTATTAGAAGTTAAAAGTACAAAAAATGGTCTTGTTGATGTTGAAGACCTGAAAGCTCTTTTAGAGAAAGAAGGAGAAAATGTTGCAGCAATGATGATGACCAACCCTAATACACTCGGTCTATTTGAACAGCAGATTCCTGAAATAGAGAAACTAGTTCATGCTTGTGGTGGTTTAATGTATTATGATGGAGCAAATCTTAACCCAATGCTTGGTGCAAGCCGTCCTGGAGATATGGGATTTGACGTTATGCACATAAATCTTCACAAGACATTCTCAACACCTCATGGTGGTGGTGGCCCAGGAAGCGGTCCTGTTGGAGTCCGTAAAGGACTGGAAGAATTCCTACCAGCTCCACGTGTGGTTAAGGATGGTGATAAATTCCGCATAGACACAGATGGCAATAATGTATCAATTGGAGCATTCCTTGGAAACTTTGCTGTTGAAATGCGTGCATACACCTATATCCTAACATTAGGTAAGGAAAACATCAGAATGGTTGGTCCTCTAGCTACTCTTAATGCAAACTACATAAAAGAAGCACTGAAAGATGTTTATGAACTTCCAATTGACGGACTTTGCAAACATGAATTTGTTTTCGATGGACTAAAAGACAAATCTACAGGCGTCACAACTATGGACGTAGCTAAACGACTTCTTGATTATGGATATCATGCGCCAACAATTTACTTCCCTCTTCTTTTCCATGAAGCAATGATGATTGAACCAACAGAAAACGAGTCAAAAGAAACCATTGACGGATTTATTGATGTTTTACGTCGCATTGCAAAAGAAGCTAAGAATGAGCCAGACACAGTAAAGAGCGCTCCACATAACACCCCAATTGGCCGTGTTGATGATGTCCTTGCAGCAAAGCATCCTATAGTTACATATGCTCAACTGATTGCAGATAAAGAAAACAACCAATAATAACCACACTGGTTATATAATTTAGTTTTATGAATAAATCTGATATTATTATAATAGGTAGTGGACCTGGTGGATATAAAGCTGCAGAATATGCAGCAAAAAATGGTCTTTCTGTTGTAATCTTTGAACGTGAACATGCAGGTGGTACATGTTTGAATTGTGGATGTATTCCAACGAAAACACTTTGCAAGAATGCTGAAGTTATAGACACTTTACATGAAGCAGAAGTTTATGGAGTAACTAATTGCTCATTCGACTTTGACTTTACAAAAGTGATGGGTCGCAAACAACAAGTTGTTGAGGCACTTCGTAATGGTGTTGAAACTCTCATGAGCGCCCCTGGCATTACTCTAGTTAAAGCAGAAGCTACATTTAAAGATAACCATACAGTAGTTGCAAATGGTGAGGAATATTATGCTGACAATATTATTATTGCTACAGGTTCTCGTGCCAAAATGATTCCTATACCAGGTATTGACTTACCAAATGTAGTAACTTCAACAGAGTTGCTTAACGTAAATGAAATTCCACAGCGTCTAGTTATAGTAGGTGCAGGTGTTATTGGTATGGAATTTGCTTCAATATTTAACAGTTTCGGAAGTCAAGTAACTGTTGTTGAATTCCTAAAGGAATGTCTACCTGCTCTAGATAGTGATATAGCCAAACGCCTTCGCCAGACTATAAGCAAGCGAGGTGTTAACTTTAGCATGCAATCTGGAGTAAAAGAAATCACACCTAACGGTGTTGTATTTGAACGGAAAGGCAAGACTGAAACTGTTGAAGCAGATTTAGTGCTTATTGCAACAGGAAGAGCCGCAAATTCAGAGGGCTTAAATCTAGATGCAGTTGGAGTTAAGACGGAACGAGGAGCAATAGTTGTTGATGACAATATGAAAACATCACAAGACAACATATATGCTATTGGTGATGTAAATGCACGTATGATGCTTGCGCACGCGGCAACATTCCAAGGTTTTAGAGCTATCAATCATATTCTTGGACGCAATGATGAAATTCGTTTATCACTAATTCCATCTGCAATATTCACACACCCTGAAGCCGCCTGCGTTGGAAAGACTGAAGACCAATGTAAAGCTGAAGGCATGGAATACAAGTGCCGCAAAGGATACTATCGCTCTAATGGAAAAGCATTAGCAATGAATGAGACAGAAGGTCTTGTAAAACTCCTTTCTGATAAAGATGATCATATAATTGGTTGTCATGCATTCGGTGCTCACACAGCAGATTTGATACAAGAAGTTAGTTGTCTTATGGCATGTGATTCGACAATAAGTCAATTACGCGACATGGTTCATACTCATCCAACATTGGGTGAAATAATTTGGGAAACTTCTATGCAATAAGATTTAATACTATTAAATTAAACTATAAAAAGATGTGCTTATATATTAGTTTATAAGCACATCTTTATTTTTATACTATAATATCAACAATTTCATCCGTTTTTATAATAAAAAATTGTATGTTTTATCTTTTTTGATTAATTTCGCAGAACAAAAAGAGTTTGCTAATTATATTAATACGTTAAGATATGATTTATCAAAAAACTATTTTCTTTTATTTAATCACAGTGTTATTTGCATTATCTTCTATTGTACAGAGTATGAATGCTGCACCGAAGAGAGAATTTAGAGGTGCTTGGATTCAATGTGTAAATGGACAATTCATAGGGATGTCAACAGAGGATATGCAACAAACTCTAAGGTTTCAACTTGATGAATTACAAAAGGATGGGGTTAATGCTATTATTTTTCAAGTACGTCCCGAATGCGATGCTCTATATGAAAGTTCTATAGAGCCATGGAGCAGATTTCTAACTGGCAAACAAGGCAAAATACCATCGCCATATTGGGATCCACTCCAATGGATGATAACAGAATGTCACAAACGTGGAATGGAATTGCATGCATGGATAAATCCATATAGAGCAAAAACTAAAAACACAAATGACTTAGCACCAAATCATATTGCAATAAAGCATCCAGAACGTGTATTCTCATACGATGGACTATTCATCTTGAATCCTGGCATAAAAGAGAATTGCAATTATATCTGCCGAGTTGTAGACGACATTGTTTCTCGTTATGATATTGACGGTCTACACATTGACGATTATTTCTATCCATACCCTGTGGCTGGATTGTCTATTCCAGATGACAGACAATACCAGCAATCACCCAATGGATTTAAAGACAAAGGAGATTGGAGAAGAGATAACGTTAATGTTTTTATTCGTCAACTATCAGAGACTATACATAAACGCAAACCTTGGGTTAAATTTGGAGTATCACCATTTGGCATATATAGAAACAAGAAAAATGCCCCAGAAATTGGAAGTCATACAAATGGTCTACAGAATTATGATGATCTTTATGCCGATGTTTTGTTATGGATAAATAACGGTTGGATAGATTATTGTGTACCGCAGCTATATTGGGAGATTGGGAACAAAGCCGCAGACTATGAAGAACTAATAAGATGGTGGAATAGGTATGCAAGTAAACGACCATTATACATAGGTGAAGATGTAGAACGCACTGTTAAACATGCAGATTTGCAAAATAGCAATCGTCATCAGTTACAAGCAAAAAGACAACTGCATAACCAAATGCGCAATGTGAGTGGCACTGTTCTGTGGTATGCAAAAGCTGCTGTTGATAATATAGGAAATTATGGAACCGCAATGCGTCAGAACTATTGGAATACACCTGCTCTGCATCCACTAATGCCATTTATAGACAACAAATCGCCAAATAAGCCTAAGAAACTTAAAGTTATAATGACATCGGATGGAAGAGTTTTATTTTGGACTGCACCTAAAGGTAAGAGCTGGCAAGACAAAGCAGTTAATTATGTAGTATATAGATTTGAAAAAGGAGAAAAAATAAATCTTAATGACGCATCAAAAATTACAGCAATAACGGCTAACACATACTATAAACTTCCAGAAAACTCATTTAATAAAAAAGGTATTGTATATGTTGTTACAGCACTTGACCGCATGAGTAATGAAAGCAAAGGTACGAAATGCAGTATTAAATAAAAATATTATTATTTCAAATAAAAGAATAAACTAAAAAACAACTTCAACATTATTAAATCCCATCGCTTGGATAAGATTCTTCATCTGAGCGATGGCATTTTTTTGGGCCGTCGCAATGTTTTCTCTAGTCATAGCACGTTTCAACATTCTCGAATAAACCCTACTATACATTTGCTTTCTATCTTTATTTGTCCATTTACCTGTTTCAAAGAATGAAACAGTTCTTGTTTCATCAATGAAATCCTTGTCAAGAAGCTGTATAGCAGGCATTTTAACTCTAATAGTATCATTAACATTACTAATCCATCCTGTCTTTGCTTTTTTCAGGTCTACACCTAATCTTAATGTTCCATAATAAACACGAACTAACTCCTTCTTGTTAAAGAGTTTACTATCAACTGTATCAATGAGTTCTTCTGCCTCAATAGACAAAAACTCCCACTGCCCTATTTCCTTTATTTGCTTAACCTGAGCTGGACTTAAAGCTATTTTTTCTGGAGTGATTATTTTTACTTCATTTTTTGTGTTACGCCATAAATACGCAAAACCAAAAACTATCAAGAACAATACTATAGCAATTTTTTGATAATGACGAAACATTCTTTTAAATAAAATACCAAAGTTTGATGATTTATTTCGTTTCATTTGATATCTCCTTAATTACAATTAATTTATTCATATCATATTCATTCAGATCTTCTCTGAATGTAATCTTAATATTCTTCTTTTCATAGCCAAACTGACTGATCAGTGGTATCAAAACATTTGCAGCACTTATACGTGCTTGCTCTATTATCCCCATTTTTGCAATACTTTTAACAATAGCTTGCCTTCCCTGTTGCTCATAACTAGATAATTCTTTATCTGTAAAATCTGAACGAAATAAAGGAACATAATTGATTATTGCATCATGATCAATGCGAGAACTAGTGATTTCAAACTTTGGATCTGGCAATATAATCTCAATCTTACCATCACTACGTTTCACATTATTGTCTGAGAATAATGAAAAATCAATATAACCTTTTATCGTAGCATCAATAGGTATAGCAATTTTTCTTTGTCCTAGAGGAATATTAACATCAAAAGATTTAGATATCAATTTGCCTTGCAGTTTTAATTGGTCATCATGCGTTATTATTTTATGAACCTTATACTCCGTCGTATACATGCGTGAATAGTTTCTTATATGATCCATTAAAATAGGAAAAGAATCAACATCAACAGATGTGACATCTTTATTATTTACTGGAATTTTTTTGCAACAAATACAAAATACGACTAAGGATAGTATAAGAATATATTTAATAAAAAAATTTTTCATATCTACATAATTATATAACATGTATGCAAAGTTACAATATTTCAATATTTACTCAAAAATTATGATATAGTTTTTGACTTATTAAATCATTTTCACTACCTTTGCAATAATATTTTTTGAAAGCTTTCAAAAAAAGATGGCTTTTGTATATCAATATATAAAATTTAAAGCAAAAATGAAAAGAAATCTATTCATTACTTCACTATTAGTGACAACATTCTTAGTTTCGTGTGATAAAAAAGAGGAAACAAACGATATTATCATAGAGAAAAAAGAACTAGCACCAGTCAAAAAAAATATGCAAAGTATGGAGTCCATGGACTATAGCCAAGATATAAACTGGGTTGGTTCAACATATAAGATATATATACATAGAGAATCAGATGGAAATCTAAACAAGGTAAAAGATGAATCAGGAACAGTATATCTTGACAATAAAATTAATATAAAAGTATGTAGAAATGACGGTAGCGAATTCTTCAACAGAACGTTCACTAAAAATGATTTCAAATCATGCCTTGACCAAAAGCGCAGAAACAATGGTGCATTATTGGGACTAATGTTCTCAACTGTTGAAGGAAACGATTTAGTCTTTGAGGGAAGTGTAGGCTCACCAGATCCCATGAGCGATGAATTTATTCCTATTGTTATGAAACTAAACAAAATGGGATCTGTCAATATTGAGCGTTCAACAACACTTGATGCTGGAGGCATTATGCCAAACGATGAAGACGGAGTTTAAATAAATATAGTTTTACATATTATATATTTAAATATAACAAGAAAGCGCTTAGTTAACTAAGCGCTTTCTTGTTATATTCATTAATTATCTAAAATTTTGCCATTTTTATTGCTACTACAGCACATTCATCCCCTTTATTTCCATGTTTTCCCCCACTTCTATCCTTTGCCTGTTGAAGGTCATTAGTAGTGAGTAATCCATAAATAATAGGAATTTCACTTTTAGCATTTAGTTGTGCAATCCCAGAAGTTACTCCCTGACAAATATAGTCAAAATGAGGTGTTTCGCCTCTTATCACACTTCCAAGAATTATAATAGCGTCATATCCTCCATTTAATGTCATCTGATGTGCTCCATAAATAAGCTCAAAACTACCAGGCACTGTTTTAACATGTATATTTTCAGGCATAGCTCCATGCTTTTCTAGTGTAGAAACTGTACCATCCAATAACGCACCAGTAATTTCTTTATTCCATTCAGAAACTACAATACCAAAACACATATTACTTGCATCTGGTATTTTTGTTGAATCGTAATCTGAAAGATTATGAAGTGCTGTTGCCATTATTCGCTAACCAATTCAATATATTTATCAATCTCCATGCTTATAGGAGAATTAACATACTTCTGCTTAATTTCCTGGAATAACTTTAAGGCCTCAGCTTTTTGCTTCTGCTCATAAAGAATAATGCCAGCCTTTTTTAATGCTACAGGAGAAATCGTATTATTCATGCCATCTGCTGCGGCTTTGTCACCCATACCTGCAGCCTTCTTAAATGCATCAATAGCCTTGTCATATTGCTTAAGATTTGCATAGCAATCTCCAAGTGCCATCTGGCTCAATGGACTAACAAAAAGATCTTTCTTTGTATTAAATTTTTCCAAATAGCTTGCTGCCTCTTGCCATTTTCCAGTTTTTGCGTAACAGATTCCTGCAAAATAATTTGCTAGATTACCAGCATCTGTACCGCTATAATCACTTGCAATCTGTGTAAAACCAGGAGCATCGGCACCATTCCCTTTTAGAGCCTGTTCATATTGCTGCTGTTCAAACAACTGCTCCATCTTTGCGAGCATTGTTGCGGCTTTCTCTGCACGAGGTTTTGCAACAAAATTGTTATAAAAAATTATAGCAGCGATGACAATAATAACTGCTGCAATTGCAATAAGGATTGCTTTCTTATTCTTTGCAAAGAAAGCTTCATACTTTGATGTAGCCTCACTCATTTCCTGAGCAAGCTGATTTTTTTTGTTTTGTGCCATTATTTATTCGTTTTAATTTTTTTCATTATTAAATTGCTATTAAGCTGTAAATAATAGTATTCTACTTTCAAAAAAGCGTCGCAAAATTAGTGAATTTATCTCATATATTGAAATTTATTGTTATCTTTTTTTGTTTTTTATAAAAAAACCTCTTAACTTTGCAGGAAATACTGCATTATATATAATAAATAAGCTCAATGATACTAATTGTATTTTCATACAATAACAAAGAGAATAACACTTCATCACTATGAATTTAATAAGCAGGATTTAATATTTTAATATGATTCTCAGAAACATTTCTATACTAAATTATAAGAATATATCAGAAACTCAATTAGAGCTTTCGCCAAAAATAAATTGTTTCATTGGCTCAAATGGAGAAGGTAAGACCAACTTTCTTGATGCTATATTTTTTCTATCATTTTGTAAGAGTTCTGGAAATCATATTGACTCACAACTTATAAGGCATGAAGAACCTTTTTTTGTGCTTGAAGCTGATTATATAAGCGATGAAGGAAATCAAGAAGCAATATATTGTGGACTTAAGCGTGGAGTAAAAAAAACTATTCGTCGTAATAAAAAGGCATATAAACGTCTTTCTGAACACATAGGCCTAATTCCACTAATTCTAATTTCTCCAAATGACACGTCCTTAATTGAAGGTGGAAGTGAAGAAAGACGCAAACTTATAGATGTGGTTATATCACAATACGATCATACATATATTAAGGCACTAACAAGCTACAACAAAGCATTACAACAACGAAATGCACTTTTGAAATCTGAGAACGAACCAGACGAGACCTTGATGGAACTCCTTGAAATGGAAATGGGAAAACAAGGAGAAATAATCTATAATAAACGCAAAGACTTTATTGACATACTAACTCCTATATTCCAGCACATATACAAACAAATAGCTACTAATGGAGAAAGCGCATCTTTAAAATACACTTCACACTGCCAGCGTGGTAATCTCTTTGATGTTATTAGACGTGACCGCGCAAAAGACAGAATTATGGGTTACTCACTTCATGGCATACATAGGGATGACCTTGAAATGCTTCTCAATGAATATTCTATGAAACGAGAAGGGAGTCAAGGTCAAAACAAAACATTTGTCATTGCGCTAAAACTTGCGCAATTTGAATTTCTCAAACATAGAAATAAATATGGCAATAGCAACACGCTCAGCAATGAAACCCCTATTCTACTTTTAGATGACATATTTGACAAACTTGATTCTCAACGCGTTGAGCAGATTATTAAACTTGTTGGTAGTGACAGCTTTGGACAAATTTTCATTACCGACACTAACCGAGAACACCTCAATCGAATTCTGCAAAACACATCAAACGACTACAAGCTTTTTTATGTTGAGAATGGCAAAATAACAATTAAGGAGGAGTATCATGTTTAGATCACATCCAAAGAATATAGATGAACTTCTTGGCAACTTTTTACGCGAAAGCGGACTAGAGACACCACTACAAATACGACGTGCTATTGATGCTTGGGATGAAGTTGCTGGCAATATGGCGTCAAACTATATTAACGAAAAATATATTCGTAATCAAATTCTCTATATAAAAGTAACACGCCCCGCACTTCGTAATGACCTTATAATGATGCGAACAGAATTAATAAACAAAATAAATCAAAAGGTTGGTAGTCGTGTTATAAGTGATATTCGATTTTATTAAGAATCAATTACAAATTAAACCTACAGCTAAAATCCTTATTAAATAGCAATAACAATAACAATAAAAAAAATCAAAATAATACTTTTAAGAACAAAAAAACAATAAGTAATTTTGCAAATAATCATATTTATTATATCTTTGCAAAAATGTATTAACCGGAAAAACAATATGAATTATGAAAAAAAGACATTTTGCACCTTCGGAACTAATAATAAATGAAGATGGTTCATGTTTTCATCTTCATCTACGCCCAAATCAACTTGCTGACAAAGTTATGCTTGTTGGCGATCCTGGGCGTGTAAATACTGTTGCCTCTCATTTCTCAGAAATTGAGCATGAAGTAAGTAGTCGTGAATTTCATTCTATCACAGGAATATATGCAGGTAAGCGCATAACTGTACTTTCTACAGGAATCGGTTGCGATAATATTGATATTGTAATGAACGAACTTGACGCTCTTGCAAACATTGACTTTAATAGTCGTACAGAGAAAGAAAAACATAGAACACTTACAATAGTTCGTTTAGGAACATGTGGAGGGCTACAGCCAAATACACCTGTAGGAACATTTATTGCTTCAGTTAAAAGTATTGGCTTTGACGGATTGTTAAACTATTATGCAGGACGCGATAATGTTTGCGACCTGAAACTAGAAGAGGCATTCAAAAAGCACATGCAATGGAATCCTCAAAAAGGGGCTCCATACGTTGCCATTGCAGATAGCGAACTAATTGACCAGATAGCGCAAGATGATATGGTGCGCGGGTACACCATTGCATGTGGAGGCTTCTATGGTCCACAAGGCCGTGTGCTACGGATTGAATTGGCAGATCCTAACCAGAATGAAAAGATTGAATCATTTGAATACAATGGTATAAAGATATGCAACTTTGAAATGGAATCAAGTGCTCTTGCAGGCCTTTCTTCTTTACTTGGCCACCGTGCTATGACATGTTGCATGGTTATTGCTAACCGACTAATAAAAGAAGCTAATACAGGATATAAAAACACCATTGATACGCTAATAAAAAAAGTACTTGAAAGAATATAATAATTAAGGAGAGGATGGCATCCTCTCCTTAATATTATCCATTCAGGTTTATTATGTTTTACTATACCTATTTTATAAAATATAAGACATGAAATTTGAATCCTGCTTTAGTTAGTATATTTAAAAGTTTAAACTTATAAAAGTTTATAACTTAGAAACTTTACAAATATATGCACAATAATGAAACATTAAAAATACTCGTTGGTTGAATTAAATTAAAGCGTATTTAACTTGCCCGATAGGCTTATGATTGAGAAGATTGAAATACTGCAACATCGTGAAAGCTGCGACTTTGGCTGCCATTCTTGTGAAGAAGCCAGGTGGCTGCTTGGC
>JAGAGD010000009.1 GCA_017627765.1 Prevotella sp.
AGGTTTACGTTAGCCTCTTCAGCGCGTTGCATGTAGGTAGCCACACCGCCAATCGTCACGTTGTCAATCAGTTCAGACCTGTCTATGCCCATCATGTCCATCGTCATCTGGCAGGCAATCAGCTCAACGCCGTTGTCTATGGCTTGCTGGCGCAGCTCCTCAAGCGAGTTTATGTTCTTTTTCTTCATGATGTAGCGCATCATCTTGTCGCCCATTCCCATCATGCTCATCTTCGAGAGATGCAGTTTCTTTGAACTCGACGGAAGCATCCACGCAAACATTCGGCTGAACACGTCCTTAGTCACCTTCGGTTTGTTTTCTTTCTTTATCACGTTCAGTCCCCAGAAGGTGAAGAAGATGCTCACTTTCTGACCAGTAGCAGCGGCTCCGTTAGCCAGTACAAACGTTGCAATGGCACGGTCGAGATTGTCGCTGAAGCAGATGAGCGTCTTGTTTCTTGCAGCCTGTTGAAGATTAGCAGGCTTGTTGTTGCCGCACTTCTCAAACACAATTGTATGGTAGCCGTTGTCGTTTGTAACCGACACCACGCTGTTGCCCGTAGACTTGCACCAAGCCTTTGCATCGCGAGGGAAGCCCGCATCGGTTGCCGTCACTTCTATTCTCTCGCCTTCGTTCAGTTTGTCCATTGCCGATTTCAGTTTCAATATCGGTCCAGGACATTGCAGTCCGCACGCATCTATCTTCATAACCTCGCTGCTGTTTGCGCTGTTTCCCATTGTCATAGGTTCTTCGCCGCCGTTGTTTTCTATCTTCTGCGTAGCCATGTTGTATACCTTTATTCCTCCCGAAAGGTTTCTCACGTCAAATCCGTTAGCCATCAGTATGCGCGTAGCAAGGTAGCCTCGCAGTCCTACTGCACAGAAAACAATCACAGGTTTCTGCTTGTCTATCTCGCCAAGTCTTTCTCTAAGTTCGTCGAGCGGAATGTTTCTTGCTCCCGCTATCGTTCCAAGTTCATATTCCTCTTGCGTTCTCACGTCAATGAGTTCCACTTTCTCCCTGTCAGTATTCTCAATCTCGCGCCAATACACTACGGGCATTTGTCCGCTCAAGATGTTGCTTGCGGCATATCCTGCAATTGCAATAGCATCCTTAGCCGAGTTGAATGGCGGAGCGTAAGCCTGCTCGGTTTCAATCAGGTCG
Organism: Prevotella sp.; assembly: GCA_017627765.1. Classification (GTDB taxonomy): domain Bacteria; phylum Bacteroidota; class Bacteroidia; order Bacteroidales; family Bacteroidaceae; genus Prevotella. The sequence goes on from JAGAGD010000009.1 coordinate 1,165, forward strand.
TAGACAGTTCCCTTGTGTTTTATCACCATTGAGAGTTGGTCTATGCGCTTGTCAACTCCCTTTGTGCCAACACATTGCGCACCATAGAGTTGACCTGTCTTTCTGTCGAATGTCAGTTTCAGCATCATCATGAATGCCCCAGGATAGTAGCCTGCGTTAGACTGGCTGAAGGTTGTCGAACTATAATATTCGGTTCCCAGTTGTTTCAGTTGCTTAGCAGGCATACCCGTTGTAGCAACCGTCAGGTCGAAAACCTTTGCAACAGATGTTCCTATAGACCCTTCATACTTTGTCTTGTTTCCGAAAACCATGTTGTCTGCCACAATCCTTGCCTGTCTGTTGGCTGGTCCTGCCAGATAGTTGAGCCATGCCCCGCCATGAATAGGATGAGGATATTCTATTGCATCGCCTACGGCATAGACATCGCTGGCAGAGGTCTGCAAGTATTCGTCAACTTTTATTCCTCTTGCGCCCAACTCAATGCCTGCATCGGCAGCAAGTCTGGTGTTCGGTCTTACGCCTATAGAAAGCAAAACCATGTCTGTCTCTATCTTCTCGCCGCTGCTAAGGTTCACGCTCAGCCTGCCGCCAGACTCGCGGAAACCCTCTACCCCACTGTTAAGATAGAGGTCAACACCCTTGTCCATCAGTTCGCGATGCACACACGAAGCCACAGAGAAGTCTACAGGCGCCATCACTTGCGGAGCCATCTCTACGATTGCAACATGTATGCCAGCATGATGAAGATTCTCTGCCATCTCCAGACCGATGAATCCTCCTCCCACCACTACAGCCCTCTCAATGCGGTGGCTGCTAATGTATGCCTTAATCTTGTCGGTATCTTCCACGTTGCGCAGCGTGAAAATGCCTTCGCTGCCAATGCCTTCCAGAGGCGGTATCACAGGATTGGCACCAGGCGAAAGCAGCAACTTGTCGTAAGTCTCCGTTGTCTCGCTTCCGTCTTTCATCCTCAGCCTGACGGCTTTTTTACTGGTATTCACAGCCACAGCCTCAGTATTAACCCTTACGTCAACCTTAAAGCGCCTGCCAAACGATTCGGGTGTCTGCACAAAGAGCTTGTCTCTCTCTGCTATTACGCCACCTATATAATAAGGCAGTCCGCAGTTGGCATACGAGATATACGGACCTTTCTCTATCAACACTATTTCTGCACTCTCGTCAGCACGCCTTATTCGCGCTGCTGCTGTGGCTCCTCCTGCCACTCCTCCTATTATTATATGTTTCATTTCTTAATGTTTTTTCTTTGTTTCTATTCCTTGTTTTATCTTTTTATGTTATTGCCTTACTGATAATTTCGGGCAGACACACATCACACTCGTGAATACCTGCCAGCAGTTTCTCGCCCTCTTTCGTCAGGTGGAAGCACTGGTTGCGGCTGTCATCCTTGCCTGTCTGCCTGCGTATATATCCTGCCTTCTCCATTGCCACTATCACCTTCGATGTGTTAGAGCGCGACAAGTCAAGTTCGTCGGCAATCTCTCCCGAAAGCATATTCTTCTTTGTGTCGAGCAGGCAAAGCAGCATGGCCTCGTTTATGTTCAGCCCGAACTTCTTCTGAAACTGCAATTCCATTTGTGCTATTGCGCGATAGATATTCCTAATCTTGCACAAGTTGTTTGTCTCCATTTTCTTAATACTTATCCGTTAATAATATTTTCCATTGGAAAACGATGCAAATATATGTATATTTATCTATAAATCAAATTTCCATTGGAAAATAAATGCAATTTATAAGGTTATTTAACTAAACCAGTTCCATTTGCATTAGGTTCTTCTTATTTACTCTATAAGGCATATAAGACTTATAAATCTTGTCAGCATACTTAAAAACTTACGAACACAATGACTAACAAACTGAAAATCTTTCAATCTGAAACCAGTTTTCCGTTTCTTGCCTTCGCAGAGCGAAAAACCTGCAATTTTCAGAGGCGAGTTGGGTAAAAAATTGATTAACTAACCCCGCCCATAACTTAAAAATTTACGACTGAGAAAAACAAAGTTGCAAAATATGCGAGTATTTTGCGGTTTCTCGCTCTTTTTAGTAAATCACTCAATATCAAGATATTATACGTTTCGTCGTAAAACTCATAAGTGTTAAAAAAGTCAAAGGGCATCTTTCGCAGTGTGAAAGGGCACCTTTGACACTGCAATATGCCACATATCGCACTGCGATATGCCACGTTTCGCATCGCGAAAGGA
>JAGAGD010000072.1 GCA_017627765.1 Prevotella sp.
AATGCAAAAATGTGTTTAATTGTTAATCAATCGGCTTAAACTATGTAAACGAACATAAGGAACGAAAAAGTGAAAGGTGTCCTTTCGCGATGCGAAACGTGGCATATGACCATGCGATATGTGGCATATTGCAGTGCCAAAGGTGCCCTTTCGCACTGCGAAAGATGCCCTTTGATTTTTTTAACACTTATGGGTTTTGAGGCGAAACGTATAATGTCTTGATATTGAACGATTTACTAAAATTAGCGAAAAACCGCAAAATACTCGCATATTTTGCGACTTCTTTTTTCTCGGTCCAAAATTTTTAAGTTATGGGCAGGTTTAGTTAATCAATTTTTTACCCAACTTGGCTATGAAAATTGCAAGTTTTTCTCTCGGCAATGGTCAGGAAACGAAAACTGCTTTCAGTTTGTTACGAGTTATAATTTTTTATCTGAAATGAAGCGTTTTGTCAAGATTTTCATACCATTCTGAGTATTAGGATTATTCAGGTTAATCAATTTTTTTCAACGAAAAATTCAACTTGTGTACTTGTCTACCATGAAACTATAAACTACATTTGCTTGTCAACTTAAAAATCATATCTTCAAAGACTGCATGTTGATAATTCAACAACCTAAAATAAAAAAGAAGCAAATATGTTGGCAATTAAAATGTTTTTAGTAATTTTGCAATCTTATGAGTGAATTTAAACTAACTTCAAAATACAAGCCTACTGGCGACCAGCCTGAAGCAATCCGCCAACTAACTGACGGACTTAGAAACGGCGACCGCGCACAAGTTCTTCTTGGAGTGACTGGCTCTGGCAAAACGTTTACAGCTGCCAATGTCATTGCAAACTTGAATAAACCAACTCTTATACTAAGCCACAACAAGACTCTGGCAGCACAACTCTATGAGGAAATGAAAGGTTTCTTTCCTGAAAATGCTGTGGAATATTACGTTTCTTACTACGACTACTATCAGCCAGAAGCATATCTGCCACAATCTGACACTTACATTGAAAAAGACTTGGCCATAAACGAAGAGATTGACAGATTACGGCTGTCTGCTGTTTCAGCTCTGCTTTCTGGCAGAAACGATGTAATTGTCGTATCCTCAGTATCGTGCATATATGGTATGGGGGGGCCTGTCGCTATGGCAAATAGTGTCATAAACCTTAAGAAAGGACAGAAACTCTCACGCAATATGCTGCTACGCCGACTCGTTGATGCACTCTATGTAAGAAACGACATTGAACTTAAAAGAGGCAACTTCAGAGTGAAAGGCGACACCGTAGACATTTTCATTGCATATAGCGAACATATTTTACGAGTAGGTTTCTGGGATGATGAAATTGAAAGCATTGAGGAGATTGATTCAACTACTTACATGCGGAGGGCTGAGTTTGAAGAATATCAGATTTATCCTGCTAACCTTTTCGTTACTTCCAAAGAACAACAAGAAGGTGCTATACGCCATATTCAAGACGATTTAAGGGAGCAAGTAGACTTCTTTAACGAAACAGGACAAACTCTTTATGCTCAGCGCATTAAAGAAAGAGTTGAATATGACATTGAGATGATTAAAGAGTTAGGACATTGCTCAGGCATTGAGAACTATTCAAGATACTTCGACGGTCGCGAGGCAGGACAAAAACCATATTGTCTCTTAGACTTTTTCCCAGAAGACTTCTTGCTTATAGTTGATGAGAGCCACGTAACTGTGCCACAAATCAGAGCAATGTATGGCGGTGACAGGGCAAGAAAGACAAATCTTGTTCAATACGGTTTCCGTCTTCCTGCAGCATTCGACAACCGCCCATTGCAGTTTGACGAGTTCATGGACATGCTCAATCAGGTAATCTACGTTTCGGCAACGCCTGCCGACTTCGAATTAGCCGAAGCTGAAGGAATTGTCGTAGAGCAGCTCATCCGCCCTACAGGGCTTCTTGATCCGGAAATAGAGGTAAGACCGAGCGAAAACCAAATAGACGACCTGCTAAATGAGATTGTAGAAAGAAGCGAGCGCGACGAGCGAATACTCGTAACCACACTAACGAAAAGAATGGCGGAGGAACTTACTGAATATTTGCTTAACCACGAAGTAAGAGCCAACTATATTCATAGCGATGTTGCCACATTAGACCGCGTACAGATAATGAACGACTTACGCGCTGGCCGTTTCGACGTTCTTGTAGGTGTCAACCTGCTGCGCGAAGGTCTTGACCTGCCAGAAGTTTCACTTGTGGCAATACTTGATGCCGACAAGGAGGGATTCCTGCGCAGCCACCGCTCACTTACACAAACAGCAGGACGTGCAGCCCGAAACGTAAATGGAAAGGTGATAATGTATGCTGACAACATAACGGAAAGCATGCAACTAACCATTGACGAGACACTGCGCCGAAGGACAAAACAGTTGAAATACAACGAAGAACATGGCATTACTCCTCAGCAAATCAAGAAAGATATTCGTCAGAGTTCGCTCACTGCGACTGCAAGTCAAAATGAAGGAAAAGCTGCCACCATTGTACGCTATGAGCCATATATTGAGAAAGATGTGGCAATGGTTGCCGACCCTATAATTGAAAGAATGTCAGCAGCACAACTCAAAAAGAGCATTGAGCGGACAACCGAACTGATGAAACAGGCAGCAAAAGACCTTGACTTCATACAGGCAGCCCAATACCGCGACGAAATAATAAAGCTTCAACAGGAGCTGGAAACGAAAAAATAAGCAAACATTACGTTAAATTATCCTTAATTGCCACACTAAGAGCAAGTTTTTTCATAATTTTGCATAATCTATCAATTATAACAACGGCAACACTGAATATTCACAACATGAAAAGAATTAATATAATACTATCGTTTATTGTCTTTTTCTCGACAAACATCTTTGCACAAAACGACTGGGAGATACCAGAAGCCAACAAGAAAATCAGTGCAGTCATAGACAGTATTGACAACGAAATGGCAGCCTATAATCCAGAAGTGAAATATCTGGATGGAGCAATAACAATGGAAGATGGAAAGATATGCTTTTCTAAGACCATATCAACTAAGGCAACAGCAGAGCAAAACTTTGAGAAGCTGATGACTATCTTTGTGAAAATGACAAAGGAAGAAGGACAACAGGAAGAAAGCAAGGTTGCACTCGTAAACCGCAAGAAAAACATTATAGTAAACCACATGGAAGAGTGGATGGTGTTCAGAAGCAGCATGTTCGAACTTGATAAAGCCCGCTTCATTTATACCCTCACAGCAGAGTGTGTCAATTCTGATGTCATTCTCAAACTATTCCGCATCTCTTATCAGTATGAAGGAAACGACAAACTGGGCAAGAAAACATATAAAGCAGAAGACTGGATAAGCGATAAGGAAGCATTGAACAAGAAAAAGAACAAACTCAGAAAGACAACAGGCAAATTCCGCAGGAAGACAATTGACCGCAAAGACGAGATTTTTGCAACTATTGCCAATGAACTGAAATAACAATTATAACTATTAATTTGCATTATCTCATACAACAACAATATGGAACAAGACAACAATATGCCTAACGAGAGCTATGCTCGTAGGCCTCACCGCAGAGAAAAGAAACAAGATTCTAATCTTCGTTTGCGCAATATACTGAATATAATCTTTATGGTTATGGCATTGGTTGGCGTAATTGTTTATTTATGTAATCAGACATTTATTGGAACCATCATCATTCTTGCAGCAATGGCTGTGAAAATGGTTGAATGTGTTATGCGCATGATAAAATGAAAAAGTCATTTCTTCTTTTCATAATTTGCTGCTTGACTAACATTGCTGCAGCTCAAGACTATAACCAACTTACCGACGACGGAACGTTTACTCCTGCAAGAGACAGGCAGACTGCACGCAATGACAGTCTGAAAAGTCAACACAAGGAAATACCAAAAGGATTTAGGACATGGACTATTGATAGTCGTTTTGGCGATAGGACACCTGTCTTGCCAGACACGGCTTCATATCTTTTCATGAATACCGTCTATACATCTGGCATGTATGGCGAGTATAATTTCTTAGGCAATCTTGGTTCTCCGCGATACAACCGTATTTTCATGAATCGCGAACCAGACCATCAGTTTCTCTTCATCCAGCCTTTTAGTTATTTCATTAAAGATGTAGAGGATTTCCACTTCACTAACACTTATTCTCCTATCACTAATCTTACTTACAACACTTGTGGCGACCGTACTAACGGCGAGGACCACATGACAGCACGTTTTGCAGTTAATGCAGGGCGCAAACTCGGTGTTGGCTTTCTTTTCGACTATCTTTACGGTCGAGGATATTATCAGGAGCAGAATACATCACTATTCGACTATACTATGTATGGTTCTTATCTCGGTGACAGGTATCAGGCTCACCTGCTCGCATCGATTAACCATCAGAAACAGGCTGAGAATGGAGGTATTGCCAATGATAACTATATAACACGCCCTGAAAGTTTCAACGACGACTACAAAGAAAACGAAATTCCAACGGTACTTGCACAAAACTGGAATCGAAACGACAATCAGCACATATTTTTCAACCATCGCTACAGCATTGGTTTCCATCGAGAGGTGCCAATGACAGAGGAGGAAATAAAAGCTAAGAAGTTTGCCCTTGCTGCAGAGAAAGAAGAAAAAGAGGCTAAAGAGAAAATGAAGAACAGGAGAAACGGCGATATGCGCTCGTTTGAAGGTCGCCCTGAAGATGCAGCCATAGTTGGAGACGAGAGCCTTGTTAACGACAAAAGCAATGCCAATGACAGCATCAGACAACAAGGCAGAATTAAAGTTGACGGGACAGAAATGGCTGACAGTCTGCTAAGGGCAGAGAATGTGAAAACCGACACAACTTGGACAAAACGAGAATATGTTCCAGTAACAAGTTTCATTCATACCGTACAGTTTGACAACTACCGCCGAATTTACCAAGCGTTTCAGACTCCAGAGAACTTCTATCTTGACGAATATTACAATATTGGCCGTCTGACTGGTGATTCAATTTATGACAAGACACGCCACTATGATCTGAAAAACACTTTTGCCGTTGCACTGCTTGAAGGATTCAACAAGTGGGCTAAAGCAGGCGTGAAGTTGTTCTTGACACACGATTTACGCCACTTCACCCTACCCGACTCTATTGGTGGAATAAACTCCTATAATGAACAGTCTCTCACTGTTGGCGGACAAATAAGCAAACGCGAAGGCAATACGCTTCACTATGACCTCACAGGAGAACTCGGTGTTGCAGGAGACGACGCTGGAGAAATCTTGCTTGATGCTAATGCAGACGTAAACATCCCGTTATTTGGCGACACACTGCAAATTGGGGCAAACGCTTTCTTCCACCGCAACTCTCCTATTTTCTATTATCGTCACTATCACGCACGCCATGCTTGGTGGGACAATGACGATTTAGACAATATAACTCACAGCAGAATTGCAGGTTCGTTGTTACTAAAAGGAACAGATACTCAACTGACCATTGCAGCCGACAATATCAATAACTATACTTACTTTGGAGTAAATTATTCATTAGGAGAGAAAGACACAAGGCTTGGAAATACCATAAGTCCACGCCAGGCAAGCAGTGCTGTCAATGTATTCTCCATCCAGTTGAGCCAGCCTTTTGCATTAGGACCAGTACACCTCGACCTTAATGCAACATACCAGCATTCTTCAAACAAGGATGTTCTGCCCCTGCCTGCACTTAATCTATACGCCAATCTCTATTTCCGTTTCAAGATTGCACGTGTGTTGCGTTGCGATTTAGGTGCAGACCTGCGCTATTTCACAAAATACGCAGCAACGGAGTATGTTCCTTATATAGGACAATTTGCTGTGAATGAGAACAAGGAACTACGCACAGAAATTGGAAACTATCCATACATAAATATATATGCGAACTTCCATCTGAAGCAGACACGTTTCTTTGTTATGATTGGGCATATAAATGCAGGAAGTGGTAATAACAATTATTTCCTCACCCCTCACTATCCTACCAATGGAAGAATCATTCGCTTTGGACTTTCATGGAATTTCTTCAATTAAAACATCGCAGAAAAATTAAAAGCAAGATAAAACTAAAAGACAATGGAAAACTACATTTTCTACATTTTCGCTCTTATAATATTAGTCATAGTATTCCTTTTGATGAAAAAGGTTGCGGGTTGTATTATTAAGGCCATCGTACTCCTAATAGTAGCAGCAATACTCGCCTTTGTCTATTTCAACTATTTTAAAGTCAGCGAAACCGACAACGTAACAGGACAAGAACGGACAACAAACGTAGTAGACTACAACTAGTATGTCTTAATTAAATAAGAAAGAATGAAAGATTAATCCTATAGTTAATCTTTCATTCTTTATATGCCCCAAGAACTTAAATAAACAGAAACTTAAGAACTTAGAAATCTAAAACAAAGCAGCTAACAAAATTATAAACTCAGAAACCCATCAACTTAAAAGATAATTTTCCTGCATTTATCAGTTCTTTATGGCTGATACGATATTTTTTTAGCTGTTTTTCTCCTAACTTCATTTCCTTTATTAAATAGTCATCTGCATTTTTCCTACTGGTCTCTATTGTTAAGTCACCATTAGGATAAAAACGTTTGTCAAGATGCAGAGTAATCTTATCAAATACAGGAGACGTTAGCGTGTATGATGGCTCGCCAGGACAATCAGGATAAAGTCCAATCATTGAGAAAACAAGCCATGCCGACATTGTTCCGCAATCGTCATTTCCTGGTATTCCGTCAGGTGTAGCCTTATAATGAGTATCTATCAGTCGTTTCACTTCTTTCTGAGTGCGCCACTCCTCACCTCTAAAATAACTGAACAAGTAAGGATAGGCTATATCGGGTTCATTTGCTGGGTCGTAAAGCTTTTCGTCAAAAACACGTTGCAGCTTTTCAACAAACTTTTTCTGCCCTCCCATAAGTCGAGCAAGTCCATAAATGTCGTGAGGAACATAGAATGTATAGTTCCAAGCCGAACCTTCATGAAAACCTGGTGCATTACTGAAATCAGCACCGTCATCAGGATTAAATGGGGTAAGGAAAGAACCGTCTTCCTTACGAGGGCGTAATGTTCCATATTCTTTAGAATAATAATCCTTATACTTCAAACTTTGACTACGGAAACGCTGAGCGTCTGACTTGTAACCAAGCGCATCAGCCAATCGTGCCAACGCTGCATCAGCAACATAATACTCCAGTGCATGACTAACAGAATTGTCTCCTGATTCGTCTTGCGAATATGCACCAAGAGGAATATATCCACGCTCAAGATATGGGTCTATGTCTGGGCGCATCTTGTTCTTGTTGCCCTCAACCGTTGCAGACTTCTTGAAAGCCTCGTATGCTGTTGAAATATCAAAATCGGTTAGTCCTTTCAAATATGTATCTGTGATTACAGGAATAGAAGGGTCGCCTTCCATAGTCCAAGTTTCTCTGCCAAACAGTTCCCACTTTGGCATCCATCCCCACTCCTTATACATGCTTACCATAGAGCGCACCATGTCGAGTTGTTGCTCTGGATATAGCAAAGTCTGCAACTGATGCAGGTTTCTGTAAGTATCCCAAAGTGAGAACACTGTATATCGGTTTGCTGATGTTTTGCCTATTCCATATTGTTCCATCAATGGATATTCGCCATTTACATCTTGCAAGATGCTCGGATGAATTTGTGTATGATATAATGCTGTATAGAAAATCTTTCTTTGGTCTGCAGTTCCACCTTCCACAGTTACACGGTTCAGCGTTTCTTCCCAATTCTTTCGTGCCTCACGATGAATCTTATCAAAGTCGAAGCCTTGCTGTTCGGCATCCAGATTTTCACGGGCATTGTCTATAGAAACAAAAGAGACTCCCATCTGAACCATTATCTGTTCATTTTCAGCACAGTCGAAAGTGAAATAGTAGCCAATGTCATTGCCTGCCAATTCCTTTCCATAGCTGGTATATAGTTTATATCTTCCGTTGTCTTTATCCCATTGCGCCTCAACACCTTGCATCTGCGGTTGCTTTTTCCAGTAGCCATTCTGCTTTGGAGTTTTAGAAACTCTCATCACGAAATAAATCGGGAACACAGCTTGTGAGTTATAGCAAAATGTGCCAAGCAGTCGCATTCCCTCTATCTCGTTGTCGTTGACACGCTTAACCATTGCACCTGTTTCATTCGTTAATCCTTCGCCAAGATTAAGAAATATGTAATGTTCCCCTGATTTCTTAAAAGTATAGCGTTCTATCGAACTACGCAGAGTTGCAGTAGCTTCGGCTCTCACATTATATTTATCAAGTGATACAGCATAGTAACCTGGCGATGCTGCTTCATCAGAATAGGTTGTACCATAATTATGGTAGTCTACGTCAAGTTTGTTTGACGGCATCGTAAGAAGAGTTCCCATCTCTGGACATCCTACTCCACTAAGTGTTACATGGGCAAAGCCTGTGAAGAATTTGTTGTTCTTCTCGTATGGAGCCGACCACCAGCGTGCATCTTTGTCAAACTCGTTTAGGTCGCTGCCCATCACATTGAATGGAACAACCGACATAAGTCCATGAGGCAGTACAGCACCAGGATTGCAAACGCTAAAATTGGTTGTACCTATCATTGGGTCAACATAGTCTATCGGTGTCTGTGCTTTTAGTTTAACTATCGCAGCAAGGCAGACGATAAAACAAAGTAATGATTTGTTCAGCATGGTATTTAAGTTTGTGAGTTCTATCTATATGGGAACAAGTAATAGGGCTTGTCAGTAATATTGAACTTATTAGACCTATTCTCTTATAAAAAATCTACTTAAACAGATGTCGAAACTGTGAAGGTATTGGGGTTTCAAAGTTCATTGGCTCGTGTGTTACTGGATGGTAGAAGCAGAGCATATAGGCATGGAGACAAAGACGATGCAGAGGATCGTCGCCATTGCCATATTTAATATCTCCACAAACAGGGTGTCCCATATCGGCAGCATGAACACGAATCTGATTCTTTCTTCCTGTTTCCAACTTAAACTCAACGAGCGAATGTTCTGTTGTGCGGTCGAGTGTATGGAAATGTGTAATGGCAAGTTTTCCGCCATTGTCTACTGGAGAAGAATATGTGATGTAAGCCTTGTTGTCTTTCAGATAGTTTTGTATAGTTCCTCCTTCTTCCTCTATTTCGCCAGAAAGCACAGCAACATACCGGCGGTCGAATACCATATCGTGCCAGTTGTGTTCAAAAATCTGTTCTGTCTGCATATCCTTAGCATATACCATCAGACCACTTGTGTCGCGGTCGAGACGATGTACCACATGGGCACGGCACTTCTGGCGCGACTTGTGAAAATAATTGTCAAGCACCGACTTAACGTTTAGCGATGAGTGTCCTGCTGCCATTGAGAGTATTCCTATGTTTTTCTCAACTACAACTATGTAACTATCTTCATAGACAATCTTAACATAGCGGCTCTTGAACATATCGTTTTGCTTTGTCTTGCTCACGCTTACATCCATTCCTGGCTGCAACTTGAAGTCGAACTGTGTTACTGTCTTTCCGTTTACCTTTACACCTCTGCCCCGCAAAGTCGATTTAACTTTCGACTTGCTTTTAGGCAGATTCTCTAACAGCCATTCCAACAACAAAGCGGGTTTCTCAACAGTATAGTGGTCGTATTCGCCACGATGGTTTATATATCTCATTTTTATTTACTTAATAATTGACTATTACTAATTTTGATTTATCAAGCTGTTCGCATCACTCTAACTTGTGCAGTGAAGTAATGACACTCAACAGACAGCCTATAATATTCTTTTGCTAGTCTAAAACAACAATAGGTGTCCACCAACCAATAAGCACGTCAGCAACAACTCCAATAACAAACAGCAAGCCATAGATAAACATATTGCGGGCTGTATCGCCAAGAATCATGTTCAGCGCCTTTCCTTGTTTGATACGCTTCATGCGCCTATAGGTATGAGCATGCAGAAACAGGTAGTTGAACGGAACAAGACAAGAGCAGTAGGCTCCAACCTTAAGGAAAACAAGCCCCATGTGGCAGGCTGCAAGTCCAAGAACAAAATATAGAAGTGCGGTCCATCGCTCACCCATCCTTACGGCAATCGTCTTCTTGCCAGCAATACGGTCATTGTCGCGGTCACGATAGTTATTCACCACAAGCAGTGTGTCTATAACCATTCCACAAGCCAACGACAACAACACCACATGTCGTCCTATTGTGTGCAGTTGCAGATAGTATGTGATGCAGACTGGAACAAGCCCGAAGAAAACAAGTACTAGCACATCGCCAAGTCCCCAATAAGACAGATGTGTGGTATAGAGAAAACAAAACAACACACAGGCTGCACCAACAATCAGCATCTCCCAGCCTCCAACAAAGAGCAGCGGCAATCCAACAAGGCAGGCTGTGAGAGTTGTTGCAACTATAGCCTTCTTCATTGCTGAGATAGTAACCCACCCCTGAGCACAAGCACGTCTTGGACCAAGTCGGTGTTCGTCGTCAGTTCCTTTCTTAAAGTCAAAATAGTCGTTAATGAAATTAGCATCTATCTGCATAATAAACGCAAATAAGAGACACGTCAGCCAAACCCACCAACTGAAGCCATTGCCCTCAGCACGCAACGGATAAGCATCAGCCCAAGCAAGCACACCTCCCATCATTACAGGTACGGCAGCCCCAGTCAACGTCTTTGGTCGAGCTGCAAGCATCCATGCTTTTAGAGAATTAAGCACTATATGCTGTTCTTTCTTCATTCTTTCCTATTGAAATATGCTTTTATTATAATTATGCAAGTCCATTCCATCAACTCGCCTACTTGTCAAGTCGTTAACTTAATAATTCAAAACTCACAAAATTATTTGCAAAAGTAAACATTTATCAGTACATTTGCAAAATATTAAATCAATTTTTATGATTGCCGCACCATCCATAGACCTCATGCGCTTTGTCGAAACACAAATTTTGCCTCGTTATTCACAGTTTGACAAAGCCCACAATCTGTCACATGCCAACAGAGTTATCAAACGTTCTTTAGACATTGCAAAGAAGATGGGGGCAGACATAAATATGGTCTATGTTGTAGCAGCCTACCACGACTTAGGACTTGAAGGTCCGCGTGCGATACACCACGTTACGAGCAGCAGGATTCTAAAGAACGATTCCCGACTAAAACAATGGTTTTCACCAGAGCAGATTCGCATCATGAGCGAGGCTGTGGAAGATCATCGTGCCTCTGCATCACATGCTCCCCGCTCTCTCTATGGAAAGATTGTTGCCGAAGCCGACCGCGACCTTAACCCTGAAGTGGTTATAACGCGAACTATACAATTTGGACTCGACAACTATCCCGACAAAGACAAAGAAGAACAATGGAAACGATTCTGCCAGCACATGCAGAGCAAGTATTCGCGCAACGGCTACATAAAACTATGGATTCATGGCTCTGAAAACGAAGAAAACCTTTCAGAACTACGCCAACTCATAGAGCATCCCGAAGAATTGAAAAAAGTCTTCGACCGAATATATGAGAATATTTTATGAGTTTTTTAAGTTAGCAGCAACTATGGTACATAGTGAATAATTCATAATACATAGTTGACTAGTTAAAGTTCCGTTGAAAAATTTAGAATAGTATGAATAATCTGAAAAAACAGAGTACTCAGAATGGTATGAAAATAGTTCAGAGTGCAGAGTGCAGAGTTCAGAGTGCATAGTTCAGAGTGCATAGTGCAGAGTTGACTAGTTAAGGTTAAAGCTCCCGTTAAAGTTCTTTCAATCTGAAAGCAATATTTCTTTTCTTGTCTTTGCTGAGAGGAAAACTTGCAATTTTCAGAGCTTAGTTGGGTAAAAAATTGATTAACTAAACCCGCAAATAATTTAAAAATTTACGACCGAGAAAAAAGAAGTCGCAAAATATGCGAGTATTTTGCGGTTTTTCGCTGTTTTTAGTAAATTGTTCAATATCAATGCATTATACATTTCGCCTCACGATTCATAAGTGTTAAAAAAGTCAAAGGGCATCTTTCGCAGTGCGAAAGGGCACCTTTGGCACTGCAATATGCCACATATCGCATGGTCATATGCCACGTTTCGCATCGCGAAAGGACACCTTTCACTTTTTCGTTCCTTATGTTTGTTTACATAGTTTAAGCCGATTGATTAACAATTAAACACATTTTTGCATTCAGCCTCGTGCCAAACGGAAAATCTTTCTCTAGAATGAAAATTCCGTTTGTCAAGATTTTTTACTTTTTTCGTCAATATTTTGGACTGATTTTGAAAGTTACAGTTTGTAAGCAGGATTGCTCCCCTAAGATAGGGGAGCTGTCACGAAGTGACTGAGGAGTGTGTCTACACGATGCAACGGCATCGTGGATGATGAAGGATGAAAGAATAAGAATTAAAGTTAAGGTTCCCGTTCTCGTTCCCGTTGAATATGTTCCAGTTCCCGTTATCGTTAAGGTTAAAGTTCCCGTTAGCATTAATCTTTATTCTTTAATCCTTAATCCAACGTGAGTTCAACTTAAATAATAATAGGTATAAGCAAAAAACTTATGCAAAACTGATGGGTCTTTGAAGAAAAAACACTAATTTTGCACGCATAAATTTCTTTCTGCCAATAGCAGGGGGCTTCCGTGTGAAGCATGTTTATCAATTATAATTTAATAATTGTCAGTTTTTATTTATGATGACAGCCAACGAAATTAGAGAATCGTTTAAGAAGTTTTTTGAGTCGAAGGGACACGCCATCGTGCCTTCTGCTCCTATGGTAATAAAAGATGACCCTACGCTGATGTTCACCAATGCAGGTATGAACCAGTGGAAAGACGTAATATTAGGCACAGTTGATCCTGAGCCTCGCCGACGGGCCGATTCGCAGAAATGTCTGCGAGTTAGCGGCAAGCACAACGACCTTGAGGAAGTGGGCCACGACACCTACCACCACACTATGTTTGAGATGCTTGGCAACTGGAGTTTCGGCGACTATTTCAAGCAGGGAGCCATCGATATGGCTTGGGAATATCTTGTTGACGTGCTGAAACTGAATCCTGCCGACCTCTATGTAACTGTGTTTGAAGGAAGCAAGGATGAAGGACTCGACCGCGACAACGAGGCTGCATCATTCTGGAAAAAGCATGTGCCTGAAGACCATATCATAAATGGAAACAAGCACGACAACTTCTGGGAAATGGGCGATACAGGTCCTTGTGGTCCATGCTCTGAGATTCACTTAGACTCACGCTCAGCCGAAGAAAAGCAGAAGGTTGCAGGACGTGAACTCGTAAACAAAGACGACCCGCAGGTGATTGAGATTTGGAACCTTGTGTTCATGCAATATAACCGCAAGGCTGACGGTTCGCTCGAAAAACTTTCGATGAATGTAATTGACACAGGTATGGGCTTCGAGCGACTTGTGCGCGCTTTGCAGGGTAAGCAGTCTAACTACGATACCGATGTGTTCCAGCCATATATCCACGAGATTGAGCGACTGACAGGACTGAAGTATGGAGCAAAAGAAGATGTTGACGTAGCAATGCGTGTCGTTGCCGACCACCTGCGTGCCGTAGCCTTCTCCATTGCCGACGGACAGTTGCCAGGAAATGCTAAGGCAGGCTATGTCATTCGCCGAATACTCCGACGTGCTGTGCGCTATGCCTATACTTTCCTCAACCAGCGCGATGCCTTTGTGTTCCAGCTTGTGCCTATGCTCGTTCACGAAATGGGTGAGGCTTATCCCGAACTTCCAGCCCAGCAGCAACTCATCAGCCGTGTTATCAAGGAAGAGGAAGACTCGTTCCTGCGCACACTCGACAAGGGTATCTCAATGCTCAACGAGGCTATGGATGAACTTAAGCAGCAGGGAAAGAAACAACTCGACGGAACTAAGGCGTTCCGCCTGTTTGATACATACGGATTCCCTCTCGACCTTACCGAACTGATATGTCGCGAAAATGGATACACCGTCGACGAGAATCAGTTCAACGAGGAGATGAAGAAGCAGAAAGAGCGTGCCCGCAATGCTGCCCAAGTGGAAAACTCCGACTGGGTTGTGCTGCGCGAAGGCGAACAGCAGTTCGTTGGCTATGACTATACTGAATATGAATGTCACATACTGCGCTATCGCAAGGTTACGCAAAAGAAAAATACATTCTTTGAGCTGGTATTCGACTATACTCCTTTCTATGGCGAAATGGGTGGACAGGTTGGCGATAGCGGAGTAATCGTAAACGAGGCAGAAACTATCGACATTGTCGACACAAAGCGCGAGAACGGACAGTCTATCCATATTGTTAAGGCTCTGCCAAAGCAGCCAGAGGCAGACTTCATGGCTTGTGTTGACACCGACAAGCGTGAGGCAAGTGCTGCCAACCACACTGCTACCCACCTGCTCGACTATGCCCTGAAGCAAGTGCTCGGCGACCATGTTGAGCAGAAAGGTTCGCTCGTAAGCAGCGACGTGCTTCGCTTCGACTTCTCTCACTTCCAGAAGACAACCGACGAAGAGATTCGTCAGGTTGAGCGTCTTGTTAATGACCTGATTCGTCAGAACATCCCTCTTGACGAGCATCGCGACACACCTATGGAAGAAGCAAAGAAGATGGGTGCTATAGCTCTGTTCGGAGAGAAGTATGGCGACCGTGTGCGTGTAGTACGCTTCGGACCTTCTTGCGAGCTCTGTGGTGGTATTCATGCTAAGAGTACAGGTAATATAGGTTTCTTCAAGATAATCAGCGAAAGTTCAGTGGCTGCAGGTGTGCGTCGTATTGAGGCACGTACTGGTCGCGAATGTGAAGAACTGCTTTATCTTCTGGAAGACCAGCTGAAGGGCATCAAGGCTCTGTTCAACAATGCGAAGGACCTTGAGGGCATGATAAAGAAATATATTGAAGAGCACGACTCCATGAAGAAAGAGATTGAGCAGTTCCATGCTCAGGCTGTTGAGCGCATGAAGTCGCAACTCGTAGAGAAGGCACGCGAGATTAACGGAGTGAAGGTCGTTGCAACCGTGTTGCCTATAGAGGCAGGCGCAGCCAAAGACCTTGTCTTCAAGATTCGTCAGGCCATTCCAGAACGACTGCTCTGCGTAGTTGGCAGTCACTATCAGGACAAGCCAATGTTGAGCGTTATGCTCAGCGACGACATGGTGAAAGACCACTCGCTCAATGCTGGACAGATGGTTCGTGAGGCTGCCAAACTGATTCAGGGCGGCGGTGGCGGACAACCACACTTCGCTACAGCTGGCGGAAAGAACGTAGACGGTCTGAATGCCGCCGTAGACAAAGTTGTAGAACTGGCTAATCTATAGAGAATAAGATAATCGGAATAGCAAAAAATAGGGTTGAAGAGCATGTGCTTTTCAACCCTATTTTTATTTTCTTTTTCGCAATCTTGAATTATCTATGAGAAATGTTTAAATGCCATAGCGCCGTCTTTCTTAATGAAAAGTGGCAGTAGACAAAAAGCAATGCTAATGAGAAGAAAGATTGATTGCGTTAATATATTATTCTCATTTATGACTAAGTCCAATGCATAGTATGCCACATTAACGATTAGGCATAGATATATACCTTCTTTCTTCCCTTTCAGAATGAGCAATGAAACGAATGCAGACAGTAAGGAATAGATTGATACTATTGCTATACTATTGCTGAAGTGTTTTGTCAGCTCATAAGTTTCTCGCACAAATTGCAGCAGATTAAATAATATGATAAACACGAAGTAATAATTTACTGCCCAGTGGAATTTATCATTACGCATTAACCTCATCATTGTTATTTCTTTACTTAATATGTTTTTTTGATACAACAAAGCTTATTAATATGCCTGCCTATTTTTATACATGCAATATGACCACTGCGTTATAATTATTGCGGCTCCAACAGCACCAGATGCTACTAGTTTTGAAGTTCTATCTAATATTTTTCCAACAACTTTCTTGAGAGCTTCACGGAATGCTTGTTGGTCTAAGACTTTACCTTCGATTGCGTTAAATAAAGCAATTCCTGCATCTAAACCTAAAACATCCATTAAACACTGTCCTGCTTGACTAATCTAAAGTGGTAACAAATAGTAAAAAGATGTTCTTTTGTTACTCGTTGGTTGAATTAGATCAAAGCGCATTTATCTTGTCTGATAGGTTTATGATTGAAAGACTGCACTTCGTGAAAACAGCAACTTTGGTAACCGTCCTTGTGAAGAAGGCGGGGGTGCATAGCATAGTTGCGTATCATCATCAGAAGGTCGTTCATTTGGGAGAACAACTTCTCGATAATCTTCCTGTATCTCTTGAAGTCCATAGGGACGGTCTCCAATTCTTTTGGTTCTGCCTATAGGAACTTCAAGGGTGATGTGCTGGTCGAGGTAAATAAGTCCTGCTGTATGTGAGCACTCAAATATCCCTATTGCCAAGTATCATACTTTATTTGCTCAATAGGATTGGAATTTGTCTCTATCTTTTTTGAACAGCTTGTTATGGATTGAATAGTAAGTGGTATAAAGGATATAGCGAATAGAATTTTTCCTATTTGTATAGACCTTTTATGCAGATAAATCATAATAACATTTATAAAATTTTAATCTTCAACTTAATGTGATGCAAAGATACGATTAAGTTCGAACCAACCAAAACTTTTGACAAGTTTTAATGAGTTTTAAAAATTAAAGGGAGGGAAACATAGTCGTAAAAAACAGACAATACATAACGAGTTGTATGTTTTTTCGCTTGTTACACATGATGAGTAAAAAATTACACACTATCTGTAGGAATTTACAAATAGTGTGTAACTTTAAGAGTAGCGGCACTTTGTGTGGCAATATAGCAACGCTTAACGTTAAGGAAGCAACGATAAGTGTTGTTGCTTGTTGTTATTCTTGCTGCTTATTTTGCATTGATTTCGCGCAACAGACGGTCGGCATGTCCCCACTTGTCCATCATGAAGAGAACGAAGCGGATGTCTACGCCGATGCAACGTGCCAGATGCTTGTCGAAGTTGATGTCAGAAGAAAGAGAATCCCAGTTTCCGTCGAAAGCAAGACCGATGAGTTCGCCTTTTCCGTTGAACATAGGCGAACCACTGTTGCCACCAGTGATGTCGTTGTTTGTCAGGAAGCAGAGCTGCATCTTGCCTGTAGTCTTATCGGTGTACTTGCCGAAATCCTTAGCAGAGAGCAGTTCGCGCATGATAGGCTCTGCATAGTAGTCGATTACTTCGTTCTGCTTGTCAAACTTCTCAACAAGGCTTTCTGCTGTTGTGTAGTAGCCAGAAGGCTTGCCGCCGAGCAGGAATCCTCCAACTTGTCCGTAAGAAAGGCGCATAGTGAAGTTAGCGTCAGAGTAGTGAGGCATGTCTTCCTCCATGCGCAGACGTGCTGCAGCAAGATATTTTTCCTGATTGTCTATTTCTTCATCTACTTCAGCGAAACCTGCACGCAGGCCATAGAGCATAGTCATCAGTTCTTCTCCAAAGCGAACACCTGGGTCTTTATGGTAAGATTTCTTGTTGAAGTAAATCTTCTGTCCGCTTTTCATCAGTTTAGACTTCTTATATAGGTAGTCAACGTATGCAGCATAGTTGTTGTTGAACTTAGACTTAATATCGTTGTAGAAAGCTGGAAGATATTTAGCGTCTACATGTTCTGCATAGTTCTTCAGCATTGCTGCAAATACATCTTTGTCGAGAGCCTCGTCCCATTCAGAGCTGTTGTCTGCAAACTCTACATACTGCTTGTTTGGTTTTTCCTTAGGACCTTTCACCTCCATGCCTGTGTTGATACGCATTGCTCGGGTGCAGAATTCGTTTGTTCTGCCGAAAGACTCCCACAGATTGTAGAATGCCTTCATTGGCTCATAGCGCTGGTCGTAGAGTTTCTGCAGTTTGTCGAAGTCAAGTTTTCCCTTCATGTAGCCAGTAGTTTCCATATACTGACGGATGCGAGACTCAAATTCCTGCTTCTGCTGGATTATTCCGATAGAGTCAATACACTTGTTCATACCGATAGAGTTTTTCCAGTAGTTGGCACTCTCGGCATATTTTGAGTCGTACTTGATGCGCACGCCTTCGTCGGCACGCATGTGCTTAATCATTACAGCCTGCTTAACGCCACGCACCTGAGCACGAGGTTCGTTCTGGGCATCGCGTCTTTCGCGGATTCCATAAGAAGAGAGGTAGCGGTTTGTTGTGCCAGGATAGCCGATAGTCATAGAGAAGTCGCCATCCTTATATCCCTGCATTGAAACCTGTGCCCAATGCTCTGGGTGGTAAGGTACGTTGCGCTCGCTGTATTCAGCTGGACCGTTAGTCTCAGGATCGGCATAGATACGGAATACAGAGAAGTCGCAAGTCTGACGCGGCCACATCCAGTTGTCGGTCTCACCGCCGAACTTACCCATTGACTTAGGAATGGTGAACACCAGTCGAAGGTCTGTAAAGTCGCGATAAGTTGTCTGATAATAACTGTTGCGCTCATAGAATGGCTTAATCTCCAAGCGCAGAGTCTTGTCTTTCTGCTTAACTTCCTTAGAGCGTGCATTTTCGATAGAGTCGAGGAATGCTGCCTGCTCTTCGCGAGTCATGTTGTCAATGCCCATAGCCATAAGTTCGTCGGTGATGTCCTTTTGCTCAACCATGAACGACACAAACATGTCTTTGTTTGGCAGTTCCTCTTCAAAGCTTTTTGCATAGAAGCCATTAAGCATATAGTCGTGCTCAACAGTAGAGTGAGAACGGATAGCCTCAAAGCCACAATGGTGGTTGGTAAATACCAGTCCGTCTGGTGAAACAACAACTCCAGAGCAATATCCAGAGAAGTTAACTACAGCATTTTTGATGGCATCGTCGCTGAAATAGAGCGAATTGTAAGGCAGTTGGAAACCTTCAGCCTGCATCTGTTCGTAGACAGCTTGTGGCAGATTGTAGAGTGTCCACATACCTTCGTCGGCCTTAACTGAAGAAACAGCTAAGAGGCCAGCCATGATAAGTGTTGATTTTTTCATTTACTCTTGTTTTTTATTTTGTTTTTTTATAGTGAATATTTCTTTATTTACTTTCTGAAATATTTGCCTACGAAGGGCAGTTTGTCAAGCGGAAATTCACGCTTTATGATGAGTAGCAGATATAATCCTATGATAATAGTGTTGACTGCTATTGCAAGTATAGGTGAGAAATGGCTGTTGGAATAAGCAATAGCAGCATAGAGTATAGCGGCAATGACCGTATAGAAAGCCATGCTGCCTAATGGATAGTTTACTGGATAATAGCGTTGTCCTATAACGTAGGATATAATCATCGAAATGGCGTATGCTGTAAAGCCAGCCCATGCACATGCCATGTAACTATAGCGGGGTATGAGTATGATAATCATAGAGATTAGCACAACAGCTCCAATGCCTGAGAAGTATGCTCCCCAGATGGTCCTATCTGTAAGTTTATACCAGAAAGAAAGGTTGAAGAATACACCAAACATGATTTCAGCTGCCATCACTATAGGTACTACTCGCAGGCCTTCCCAGTAGCTCTGACCTACGAGGTAGCGAAGAATGTCAATATATCCCATAACTACGAGGAATGCCAGCAGTGTGAACATGAGGTAGTATTTCATGGTCTTGGCATAAGTCTCGCGGTTGTCTTTGTCTCTTGACTTTCCGAATACAAATGGTTCGTAGGCATATCGGAACGCCTGTGTAATCATTACCATAATCATGGCAATCTTTATACATGCCCCGTAGATTCCAAGTTGGTGGTTGGCTTCTTCGCGAGTTCCGTCAAAGAAATAAGGGAACAGCATTTGCGAAGCAGTCTGGTTGAGTTGTCCTGCAACACCCATGATGAGCAGTGGCCAAGCATAGGAAAGCATACGGCGGCATGCTGATTTGTCAAAACCATGCTTAATGCCTCGCAGTTCCTTGTGGAGCAACAGCATTTTAACAAGTGTGCAGATGATGTTGATATAGAAAACCCAAGCAACATTGAGTGTGAAGTTATCGTCGTAGATGCCGAAAAGATTACAATGGAAGTAGGGCAGTATGACAAGATAAAGAAGGTTAAGCATGATTGTCAGAATAATGTTGAATATCTGTATGCTCGCAAACTTCACAGGCTTGTGCATGTATCGCAGGTAAGCCATTGGAATAGCGATGAAAGCGTCGATGGCTACAGTAACAAATACCACCCATACATATTCGGGATGACTGCCATAGCCCATTGCCGTTGCTATAGGTACGTTGAATATAAGAACCAGCGCGGCAAAGATTAGTGACGTTGTTCCCACCATTCTCAGCGATGTGGAATAAACTCGTTGCGGGTCTTCTCCATCTTTCGACATAAAGCGGAAGAAGGTTGTCTCCATTCCATAAGTGAGCAATATGATGAGAAGTGCAACATAGGCGTATACGTTTGTAATAATACCATATTCTCCACCTGCTGCACTGAACTTAGCAGTCTGGATAGGCACGAGCAGATAGTTTATGAATCGGGCAACGATGCTGCTCAGTCCATATATTGCGGTGTCTTTAACTAAACTTCTTAGATTTGCCATTCTGTGTTTTTATTATATTATCCGAAGAACATATAGCAGATGGTTATTGCGGCTATGATGCCAGCCAAGTCTGCAAGCAGACCGCAGGCTACGGCATGGCGGGTGTAGCGCACGCCTACAGAACCGAAATAAACTGCTAAGATATAGAATGTTGTATCAGTTGAACCTTGAAAAACACAACTCAGACGACCTACAAATGAGTCGGCGCCAAATGTAGACATTGCGTCTACCATCATGCCTCTTGCTCCGCTTCCCGATAGCGGTTTCATCATGGCTGTAGGCAGTGCGTCAACAAAGTTAGTGTTCATTCCTGTTGCACCGATAATCCATTTTATGCCGTCTATCAGATAGTCCATTGCTCCCGATGCACGGAACACGCCGATGCCAACGAGTATTGCAACGAGATATGGAATGATTCTCACTGCTGTTGAAAAACCGTCTTTTGCCCCTTCAACGAAAGCGTCGTAGCAGTTTACGCGCTTTATTGCTCCAGCAGCAATGAACCCGACAATGATTGCCATAAGTGAGATGTTGGCAATAGTTGTGCTTACCATGTTCATCTGGTCTTGCGGCATTTGTCCGAAAGCCCAGATTATGCCAGCAACAACAGTGCAGAGTCCGCCGAGTGTTAGCAGCAGAGTGCGGTTTAGCAGGTTGATGCGCTGATAGATTGATGTTATGATGACTCCAGCCAGTGTGGAGAAGAATGTAGCTAAAAGAATAGGTATGAAAATATCCGTAGGCTGTGCCGCACCTTGTTGTGCCCTGTAAACCATTATTGAGACAGGAATGATGGTAAGTCCGCTTGTGTTCAGCACGAGGAACATAATCATAGGATTAGAGGCAGTGTCTTTCTTCGGATTCAGTTCCTGCATCTGTTCCATTGCTTTCAGTCCTAAAGGTGTTGCGGCATTGTCGAGACCGAGCATGTTAGCAGCCACGTTCATGAAGATAGAGCCTGTTGCTGGATGACCTTTCGGGATGTCGGGGAAAAGCTTGGTGAACACAGGGCTGAGTAAGCGTGCAAACAGATTTATCACTCCACCGCGTTCTCCTATCTTCATTATTCCGAGCCATAGGGCAAGCACTCCTGTCAGTCCTAATGATATTTCAAATGCATCTTTCGACATGTCAAACGTAGAGTTCATCATGAGTTGAAAGACTTCGGTGTCACCTAAGAAAATAAGTTTAAACAAAGCAACTACGAATGCAATTGCGAAAAAGGCAATCCAAATGTAATTTAATACCATCTCTTAAATAGTTGGAAGTTAATTCTCCTAAATTATTAGCATAATGGAAAAAACTTACGACAGAGAAACTTAATTGCTGAATTTTCTTCTCCACCGTAGTCACATTATTATAATATCGCTTGCAAAATTACTAACTTTTTTCTTTTCTGCCGAAGTAAACACAATAAAAAAGCAGTAAACATGAAAATAAATTCCATCTTCCTGCTTTTCTTGTTTCCTTCAGTCTGCATTAAATGTCTTGGTTTGCAGCGTCTTAGATCATTACGTTCATTGCCTCGGCTCCTCCAAAAACGCTTAGCAGGGCAGTTAGGATAGCAATAATGATTTTGATGATTAGTTTGGTTCTTTTACTCATGATTGAAATTTTTTTAAAGGTTAAACTTGAAATACCAAACTTGCGCAAGGTTTTTAAGGCTCTGGCGTTGCTTCGCTTGATAATACATACATGATGTATCCATGCTAGCTTCACCTTATCGCCTTATAGCCCGACAAGTTGAGTACTTGCGAAACTTTAATCAAAATTAGTAATAATGTTATAATTCACTTAGCGGCTGCAAAGTTATAACTATTACCAACCAAATACAAAAAAATTTCAATCGAGATGTTAATCAATTATTCATGGCTCGCATAGTGCCTTGCATATTCTGTCTTGGAAAGTCCTTCCCTTAGATGTAGAAATCAGTCCGTTGTTGATTATAGAGAAACACAGTTCGTGTCCGTTGGCTGAAGTGCAATAGCCGGCAAGCGAACTGACGGCTGTTACTGTTCCTGTCTTGGCTCTGACGTTGCCTGCGGCATGAGTTCCTCTCATGCGGTCTTGCAGCGTTCCGTCTTGTCCTGCAATAGGCAGCGATGTGTATAGATGATTATATATGTTTTGGTTCTGCCACGCATATTTCAGCAGAGCCACTTCAAGTTCTGGCGTCAGATAGTTGTAGAGCGACAGTCCGCTTCCGTCGGCTATTTTATAGTTTGAGGCATTCAGTCCTACCTTGCTTATCAGCCGTCTTATGAGTGTTGCCGCATGCTTAGCCGAAGCATATCTGCCTCCTTGCTGCGACGCAATCTGATAGAACAGGGCTTCGGCATAGAGATTGTCGCTCTTCTTCATCATCCTCATCAGAATCTGGTCTATGGAGTGTGAGCGTGTGCAGAGTTCGAATGTGCCGTGTGGGGTTGTATGCTCGTCGGTTGAAGTGTCGAGATAGATGCCAGCCTTTTCCAGTTGTTCCATGAAGGCGTAGATGAAGTTGTCCTTGCGGTTGATGAGCAGAGGAGTCAGCGTCGGGTTCTTGTCGTCCCAGCACCATCCCTCGCCAAACGGGTCTTTGTCTTTCATCGACAAGTCGGCAACAATCGTTCCGCGAATGGTGTCAATGCCCATTTTCCTTATGCTCTCAGCAAAGGCACGCATATCGTCGCCGTTGAAGCGCGGGTCTAATCCTCCTATGCAATACAGATTGCCGTTGAGTGTGTTTTCGTCTATAGTGCCGGAATATCTGAGTTGTGTCTTCAGTTGGTATGAACCGCCAAGGCAGTCGAGTGCTGTTATTGCTGTAACGAGTTTCATGGTAGACGCTGGTCGCATGAGTTGTCGCTCATTGTGCTTGTATATCACCGAGTCGTCGGTCAGGTCGTACACCATTATTCCCACTTGCGAAGTCTGAAACATTGGGTGTTGCAGCATTTTCTCTATGCGTTCCTGCACATTCTCAGGCCATTCCAGCCTGAGTGTGTCGGCAGTCAGCAGACTGTCCATGTCGTGGATTAGCCCGAGCGAGTCGCTTGCAGCTAAGTCTTCTCTTACCAAGTCCTCCTCCTGAGCCCATAGGGCAGCAGGCAGCAAAAGCAAGAATAATATAAGTTGTAATGCGTTTTTTCTCATCTTTGTAGCCCTTTTCTTGTAATGAAAGTGCAAAGTTACGACTTTTTTTCAAAAAAAAGAATAGGAATCGGGAAATGTTAGCAGACGGTAAAACTGCAAGAACGTGATATCAGCAGTTATATTATGCTGTTTTGTGCGACATGGATATGCAGCCATAAATCATGTGAGTTATATTGCATAAAAATGGTTCATCCCCGAATTGCGTTGGCAAGTTTATATAGTAGTATAGAAAAAGCCGCCAATTCATTATCTTTGTGGTTCCCCAACCATATCAGATATGAACGGCAGCTTATTATATCAGGCATACGGTGTTCAGGGCTACTCCT
>JAGAGD010000073.1 GCA_017627765.1 Prevotella sp.
CTGGATAGAAGGTATTGGCGGACAGTTCAATCTTGAGATACCTTTTCCGAATGTAGGCAACACCGTTACTTTTGTTTCTTGTGAGCAAGACGGAGAAATGCTTATAACAGCAAGTGACTTCTACAAGCCTTCAATCGCAGGCATAGGCGAGGTTTCTTCATCATCAGCCATTGCATCTCCGAAGGTATATTCATCCGACGGCAAGGAGCTTGACGGACTGACGAAAGGTCTGAACATAGTAAAGTCGGCTGACGGAAAGACGGTGAAGGTTATTAGATAACATTAACGGGAACGATAACGGGAACTTTAACTTTAACTTTAACGGGACCGTTAACTTTAAACTCAATATAATTATTAATTCTTTAAATAAAACATTGTGGCTTCTGCAAAAGAAATAACATTAGATGCAGATTTTGAGGTCAAATTAGGAACGGAATTAAATATAATGCAAATAAATAAAGGAGTATATTAATATGGAAAAGAATAAATATCATTTCTTTTTGAAGGAAGTGTTGGGAACATTGTTTCTTTTTATGCTAAGCATCCCAATATATAGTCAAGAAAACATCATGGTTGTAGAAGGGCGGAAATGGGTAAGCTGTGTTTTGACCATGAATGGCGACAATTCTTGGATTAATAGGGTTGAAGAGATAAGAGGTGATACTGTAATAAATGGCAAGGAATACAAAAAATTCTATGAGGATGGCGTTTATAACCGGGCTTTGAGGGAAAATGACAGAAAAGTTTACGAAGTAATATCTGGCAGAGAAGAACAGATTATCTACGACTTCTCAGATAATTCTGATGTTGTGCCTCTATCTGTGCTTGGTGATGATCCGGTTCAAGTGTTAGAAATAGACACAATTAATGTTTTTGGAAGAGACTTTGCCAGGTATCGATTGCAGTTCTATGACAATATTTCCGATTACTTGGTTGAGGGCATAGGCTGCCAATACGGTCCATTCAATTTAGTTCAAAACATTGTAATATCATCTAACGTGCAATATGTGCGCGAATGCTATGACGGCGATGAGCTTATCTTCACCAACAAGGATTTTGGCAAGCCTTCAATCGCAGGCATAGATGAGGTTTCTTCATCATCAGCCATTGCATCTCCGAAGGTATATTCATCCGACGGCAAGGAGCTTGACGGACTGACGAAAGGTCTGAACATAGTCAAGTCGGCTGACGGAAAGACGATGAAGGTTATCAGATAACGGGAACGATTTATGAGTTATGAGTGTTGAGTTATAAGTTTTTGTTTACTCGACAACGTTCCTTAATCATTAATCTTTCATCCTTAATCCAGCATAGTGTATAGCTATGCTGGATTAAGGATATAAACAGAAATCTGTCTTTATGCAGAAATAATTATAGAAATAAAGTTTTTTTAAAAAAAGTAGGCAGAAGCGTGCAACACATTTATAGTCCATACGGTGTATATAATAGAAGATGATGTTACTTACAGATACATTTTCTTTCGCTTAATAAATAATTAACAAACTATATTTTTTTGTATCATGAAAATAAAAAAAATCATATTGTTGGCTTTAGCCTTTCTTTTAAATCTGTCCATTGGCGTTGGTAACGATACAGCTGGTGATTGGACTTTTACGCCAGACAGCATTGCTACCGTTAGCCACTGTAAGGCGGATGAAGTGCTACAAATATTTGATTCATTTAAAGGAAATAAAGTGATCTATTCGTTGAATAACAAATATTATTTTGTAGTAATATATGACAGAAAAAAGAACAAATACAATGAATTTGTTGCATCTGCTGATGCAAATGGCAAACTGAATGGGGTAGATGAAATTACATGTATCGAAGGCAACAGAATAATTTATGGTGAACCACGGAATGCCAAGCACAGGAAGAAAGCATTAGACAGATTCTTTAGAGAGAAAAAATTCTCTTCAAATTATATAACTTGGGCTATGCTATCGGGGATATTTTTCTGTCAGACATCTTATCACTATTTATCCGTGATTGATAAAGACAAGAATCGAATCCTTGAATATTGCGTTCCGACAAACTCTATTAGTGACGCTTATAAACAAATTAATCCTTTCTTGTTTCTTTCAGACTTGAAGAATTAAAGCATTTCTATTCATTATAGTGTTAGATTAAGGAAACATGAAAAAACTAATCAGCTTAGCCATTATGGCAATGTTTGCGTCTGCCATTTCAGCGCAAGTAAAAGTAGTAGCAAACGGTAATGTGACAATGTCTAAGGACTTGATGGTTTCTGGTGTTACTAAAATAAAATTAGTAAACGAAAAAGATATGATGGCACGTCCACTTTCAATGGTAGGCACTCCAAGTAACAAGTTACTTCAACAAAATCGTTTGGAGATGTGTATTTTGAAAAAGGAAACATTGTGGTTTCTGCAAAAGAAATAACATTAGATGCAGGAACAAACATCGAATTAGGAACAGATGTTGAATTTAAAGCAACGGAGGAAAAATTATGAGGAAAAGATTATCTTTCATTTTTGTTTTGCTGTTATTATTGTCTTCAAAAGTGTCAGCCCAGAGTGTCAATATGCTTGATAGTGATGCAGAATGGATATATCTTTCTGAGAAATCAAACGGGGATGGGCATAAAGAAAAAGTTTTATACCGATTCTTCACTAAAGAACTGACACGTCAAATTGACAATAGCGTAAAGGCAGATATATATATGTCAAAGCATGTCGTAGACGATGATTCCATGTTGGAGAATATCGAAGATATTGAATTTGACAATGACAATTCCAAATTTATGCTCAGCTTTTTGGAAATAACTAATACGGGCATGGTAACAGTCGATATCTCAGAGTACATCAACTATATCAATAGTTCGGCGTATGGCCCCTTTGAAGATATTGAAATAACTTCTCCATTTATTTATACATCATTTACAGAACCTGGCTATGATATTAAGGATCTTTGTCTGTACGACTTTAATAACTATACTGTCGGAGAACCTGTTTGCAGTGGTTTGGGAGTGATTGATCCTAACGAAATACCATACATCACTGAGGTTTGTGATACTATAGTTAACAATGGCATTTCAAGAAAGATGTATATTCTGGATAATGGTATGAAGCTTGTTGAAGGCATAGGCTGTATTAACTCTCCAGGAATGTTGCTGTCTTGGCTGAATTTCAAAGTTGACGACAGCAATAACATTACCAATCTTCTGCTTTTTAGAAAGAAAGATACAACAAACATTAAGAATCTTCATTCAATTCAAGGAGAAGATAAAATCTTTGATATTCAAGGCAAGGAGCTTGACGGACTGACGAAAGGTCTGAACATAGTCAAGTCGGCTGACGGAAAGACGGTGAAGGTTATCAGATAACATTAACGGGAACGATAACGGGAACGTTAACTGTAACTTTAACCTTAACTTTAACTTTAACGGGAACGGGAACTAACCAGCCTGCATGCTTATAGAACTAAAAAAAAGTGAGGACTCCAACAAGATGAAGAGTCTTCACTTTTTTTATTTGAAAAGGTATTATGGTAGTCTTGCTATTAGGCTTTAAGGGAAGCAATGTAATGCAAAACCTATTCTACCTTATAGCCTAAAAGGCTCATAGACTTAAATATTATCTTACGATATACTTCTTGCCGTTAATCATGTAGATACCCTTAGGCAATCCCTCTACAGTTGTAGCATTCTTGCGGACAATCTTTCCGTCAATGCTGTAGATGTCGGCAGGCTGACTATTGGCAAACACAACGGAATTGATAGCACTGACACCCGAAACGATAAGCGTTCCGTTCTCGCAGGTTATCTCATAGCAGTCGTCTGTGCCACAAGTGACGATTAACTCGTAGGTTCCTTCAGGACTGTCGGCAACAGCAGTGCTTGTCACCACAGGCTGAGAGTCGAGCGAAGAAGCATCGTCGCTGAGCAAGAATCCTTCGTACTCGAATGTAAACTCTGGGTCGTCATCATACTGGCTGCGAGTATATTCTGAAGGATTGAGACGTATGGTGAGAGGCGCTTTTCTTACAATCAGATAGCCGTCAATATAGTCTACCACCTCGTTTGTTATCGTGCCAGGCTTAGCAACGATAGGATAGCGGCCTGCGGGCGAAGAAGGAGTTGCCTCGCATATAAGTTCAGGAACACCGTCAACCATGTCGCCTTGAATCTGATATCCAAAGTCTGGGTTTTCTTCTCCATAGTAACGAATAGCGTTGCGCACCTTGATGCTTGTGCCATACTCTATGATGTTTTCCTTGCGGAAGTCCTTCCACTGGGCTGCATGCTGATATTTTGTCTTTGAACCGCTTGGCACATAGAGCAAGCAAGATTCCTGACGGACTCCATCAAACACGCCTGCACCTGTGAGCTGAGGAACATCGCGCGAAGCAGTGCGCAGTTCTGACAAGCCGCTACATCCAGCAAAGCCACCGCGACCAATCTGCGTTACAGATGAAGGAAGCGACAACTTAGTGATGCGTGCGCATCCTGAGAAAGCATAGTCGTGAATAGTGCTAACGGTCTTGCCTATCTCTATCTCGCCGCTGTTCATAGGCCATGCTGCTATTATCTCTGTTCCGTCTTTCGACAAGATGAGATTGCCTTCAATCATAAAGTCCTGGCTGCTGCTGGCTGGAAGCTCAACATTGTCGAGACGACTGCATCCGCCAAATGCGCCATAGCCGTAGTGAGTAATGGAAGCAGGAAGTTTCACCTTGCGCAGATTAGTACACTGATAGAAGGCTTTGTCAGGCAACTGGTTGGCAGTTGTAGTCATGCTGGCACCATTTTCGACAAGGTAAGGCTGGCCGCCAGCAACAATGTTAGCTTCAGACAGGTCGAGCTCTGTTAGTTTTCCTTCGGTCTTTTCACCTCTATCGTCGCGTCCTGCAAGCATGCGTAGGTATCTTATGTCAGACGAATTGATGTCGCCAGTAACCTTCAGAATGCCGAGTGTTCCTATTTTTTCTTCAGGTATCTGCGACGAAAGCATGCCAGCCTGCGTGAGATTAACCGTCAGTTCCTCATATACCTTAGGCTCACCGATTATTCCGAGAATCATGTCTTGATGACGGCTGAACTCATAACCAATAGGGTCGAGCAGCGAGATGTCGTACCATCCGTCAGAGTCTCCCGACCATCCCCAGTTGACATACACCATTCCGTCTTCACGATAGCCATGAATAACAAAAGCATGTCCGCCAGGATTAAACCAACTGTTGTTGTCGCCTCCATAATAGAGCGGGCCTACTGTAGAGATTTCGTTGAACACCATGTCCATCCATTCGGCATCGCTGAAGTTGTCACGATGAACACAGCGGGCCTCAGAGAATCCGAAATACTGCCGCATACCTTCAGCAGCATCATCAGAATAGGCACCACTGCCTTCATTCGGTCCGCCATATTGCATTTTTGCAGCAACTCCACAGTCAAGCATGAGAGTTGCAACAGCAAGTGCTTCTGCATCGGAATAGTTAGAGACATATTCATCAAGCATATTGTCCCAATCGTAGTAATGCTCCCCGAAGTTAGCTGTAACAGGTGTGCCATTAGGGTCTCCAAGAGGGTAATAAATAGTACGCGAGCCGTAGCCATGTTCAGGTGTCTTATGATAGTTGAGCACCTGCGCAAGAGCTGTAGCCACACAACCAGTAAGGCAGCGTGTGCTGCCGCTAACTATAGGGCAAAGATTGTTGTAAGGTTCTTCCTGGTCCCATTTTGTTGTCATCAAAGGTTCTACACGTGTAGGATATTTTTCTGGGTCGGGAGTTATCACCTTCAGTTTTGTTCCCGTCTTGGCAGCGTTGCTTACTACTTCATCCATAGCATTGAGCCACCAACTCATGTTTGAGTTTGGCTTACCATTAAACACCGTAGTGGAAACACCAAGCACCTCTGGTGCCACATCGTCGGCAGAGACAACAGCATAGCCGCCTTCACGATAGCCCATGATTGATACGCCATCGGCAGACCACAACTGTACGACTTCGCCTTTAGCCTCCACTTTAGCCTGTATGCCTTTGCCTCTAAGAGCACGCTTTGCAGCATCCTTCATCTGGCTTATAGTTCTCGGTGCTGCATCTGAAACAGCCGCGAAAGCCAAAAGCATCAAAAGCAATGATAATATTCTTTTGTTCATAATTATATATTTATATGATTTAGGTTTATATTAGATTATGAGGTTATAGTGTTGTTAGGTATCGGTATTTTACCGACAAAAACCTAAGACTGATTGTATCACACTTAATTCCAAATAACCTAAGAACAAATAGATAAGTTTTTCTGTAGTTCTCTAAATTAATATCAAGTTTTTAAAAAAGCGAGGCTGCACCCCCATAATGATGGAGAATGCAGCCTCTTTCATAGATGTTAGAAGTTATTTAACAAATACTTTCTTATCGCCTACGACGTAGATACCAGGTTTGATACCCTTAGTATCGGTTGCGTCTTTCTTGATAAGTACTCCGTCGAGAGTGTAGATGTCAACAGGCTTACCTTCGGCAAGGATTTCTTCTATTGCTGTAGCAGTTACGCTGATAGCCATAGACTCGCCTCCGTTATATACAGCCGATACGCTAAACAAGTGGGCTCCGTTAGAGAGAATGCCAGTTGTATAGTTGGTGTTGGCAGTATTGGTAACCTTTTCACGGTCAATGTAGACATTGTAGCCTGTAGGTGCATCAACCATACGCATACCGCTTGCAATCGTTGGGATGAATGTAAAGTCGTCGAGGAACAGTCCGAATACATCCACTGAGATATGGCGTATAGCGAAATATTTAGCACCCTCAGGAAGAGTTACAGAATATTCAAGCCAGTCTCCTACATTGCTTGCTGACACTTCGTCTAACTTGGTAAAACTTTGAGTATCAGTGTCTGTTGTTGAGTATAACACTTCAAACTTTTCATCTCCATATTGAGTAGTAATTATCTTATAGAAGAATGAAATGGTTTGTGTCATGCCTGGCATTTCTGGAGAAATAAGCCAATTGTCGGTAGGAACGACATTGTTTTCATCTGCAGAGCACATAGAGACAAGCATCCTGTCGCCAGAGCGTGGAGCAAGGTCGGGCGCATCAGCCTCACTAAATACATCGTAAGGCTTAAATACTTGATATGCCATGTATCCATAAGCATTAGGATATGTTACGTTATTCCAAGCGTATGTTGTATATCCGTCAGCATCGTAGAGAGTCCAATTGCCAAGTGTTCCATTGCGTGTTTCCTCGTCTATACCACCTACTGTGAAGTCTTCATACTTATCAGCATCGTCGAATCCTTCTGTTACAGCATCAGGTGTAGATGTGTCAGGTGCCATCCAGTTCATTGTTGCCACGTTCTCTTCGTTTACGCTTACTGTAAGGTCGCGTGGTGGACGATAAGATGGAGGAACAATTCTGGTTACCGCCTCGTTTGTATTGTCATCGAGGTCGAGGTCGAGATCGTAAATAACCTCTGCCTTCAATGTAATATCACCTGCTTCGTCGAAGATTGTCGGTGTGTACTGAGCATCAAGCACAAGTTTCTCCATTGAAGCGAGAGAAGCTACATCCTGAGAGAAAATCTCTTCGCCTGCGGCATAGAGTTTCACTGTGAAGTTCTGAGCAGTATTCTGTCCGAGATTCTGAACAGTGAGTTTAACGTCTGCTGTCGCACCCATGTTTACAGTATTTGAAACTTCAACATTGCTCATTACGAGGTTATAGTCAAGGAAGTCAAGTACATTGATGTCATCGAACCAGAAACTGCCTTCGCCTTCAAGGTCTGCATAGAATCTGAAGCGGATGTAACGCTCATTCTTGAACTGATTCAGATCTAATTTAACCATAGTGTACTCACTCGCATTGTCGAGTTTCTTCAGCAATACTTCTTCTCCATTAGGCTTAATAACGTAGATTGAAGCGATAGCCTTGTCAGTCTTATAGCTGAAGTATATGACTGGGTTAGTAGTTCCTGCTAATGAAATCTTACCACAGTCGCTATATCCCCAAGCTTCGCCTTCTCCACCATTTTCAAGACGGAGTGAATAACCATTGCCATCAGCATCGTCTTCAGACCAGTTTAGAACAACACTAGCATAAGTGCCCATGTAGTACCACAGATAGTTGAGTGTTCTGTTAGCACCGTTTTCAATCATTGGAAGTGTGTATGGAGCACCTACATATATAGGAATACCAAGAGCAGGAGATCTACCAATTGAGTTCATTGCCGACATTGCGTAGGTCTTCAGTTCCTGTTCGCCTTCGTCAGTATTGAGATTCAACTCGTAAGTGTTACCCTTATCAGAATAAATTGTATCTGTTATGTAGTGTCCGTCGGTGTTCATAAGATTATAAATCACTTCGTCTGGGTCTACATATCCGCCATTCTGACCTACCTCACCTACCTTATCCCATTTGAAGAAGAGAGATGTCTGTCTGTCTTCAGTTGTAATGTTGGCTGGAGATGTTGGACTGTCTAAGCCGATGAATGCAGAAACCACATTAGACTTACCACCATTGCCGTCTGCATTGTGGCAAACAACGTAGTAGCTATGAACTCCAGGATTCTCGATGTTGTCGTCAACTATTGTTGTCTCGGTGTTTACAGTGAGTCCGCTTGATACGGTCTTAACAAGTTGCTTGTCACGATAAACGTCAACCTTAGTGATTGATGTAAGGTTACCACCATTAACTGACTTACTTGGAGCTGTGAACTTCAGTTTCGCTTCCATAGCACCCTTTGTTCCAGGTGTTACTGTAAGGTCGGTTACGGCAGCAGGTGCTGTTGCAACAGGTCCGAATTCGATGCGGATATCGTCAACATAGAGATTGTACATATCGGCAGCACTCATCTTATGTACTGCAAGATAGTAATTGCCATCTGCAGGAACTACAATGTTGTCGTTAGCAAACTCTGTCATTCCTGTAGTAATAACCGTTTCCCCTATTACAGATATAGTCATAGCCTCTGGCGAAGCGGCATTGCCAAGCAAGACTTCGAACTTCTCAGGATAACTTGATGCTGCTGCACCAATCATCATGCTAATCTCGTAAGCTCTGCCTGCCTGCATCTTAACTGGAGGGCTAATGAGCCAGTCGTCGCAGTCTGGAGCATCTGCAGCTGCATAAGTTGCATACATTCTGCCATTCTGCCACTGCCATGTTTTACCGTCACCGTCGTTGTCGATAACAGTAAACAGCGCACTTGACGCTTCATTTTCGAATCCTTCATAATAAGGAACTTCAAAAGCATCACCTACAGCGCCATAGTTAGATGTAGCCATCTGACTTTCCTGTGTACCATTTACAGCAACGATTCCATAAGACACGCTCATCATTGCGCCAGCCGTTGGCAATGTCTCAGAGAATGTTGTGCCATATTGTCCTGACGAAACAAGAATTGGTTCACCAGAGTTTTCAATGCGATAAACATTATAAGTGAGTGTACTGAGATAGCCACTATGCAGAGTTGCTGTTGGTGCAGTCCAAGAAACGTCTGCTTTTCCTGTTGCAGGATTGATTTCGAGTTTTATGTCAGTAGCAGGAGTTGGAACGTCGTAGCCTACCCATGTGCTAAACTTAGTGCGTGGAGATTCGCCTACGTTATTTGAAAGTGACACAGCAAATGTGCGCATTCCTTCTTCTGCACTGATGTCAACAGAAACGCTTGCGCCTGGAGTAGTATTGCCTGTAACTTCAGTTGTTCCACCAGTAATCTTATACTGTATAGAGCCTGTAAGCGGATTGCCGCTATAAGTCAATGTAGGAACTTTAAACTTTGCTGTTCCCAGAGTGCTTGCAGCTACAAATTTAACAGTAAAGTCAGTTGCTTTGGCTGGTGCTCCATCTTCTGCAAGTTTAGGAGCCATAGTCATAGCCACAATCTCATCGTTATCAGGGAAGTCCCCAATCTTTGTTGCTGCACCCGTAGAAAGGTCAACAGTGTAAAGTGCAAAGTCGTCTGCTGACGGACTGACATAAGCCCAATAGAAAGTATTGTCGGATGGGTCAATCTCTCCACTCTGCTGATAAGCGCCATCATTGCCAGCAACAGTTAAGCCAGTAGCACCTACAAGAGTCTCCTCTGCCGTTGCCTTGTCAATCTTGTAGAGATTGCCATCGCTTGCAACGCCATACATCACTCCTTCAGAAGTAATACCAAGTGCAACATAGGTCTTGCTTATACTACCGATAGTTGTTCGGGTTCTTGCTTCATAGTCAACAATTCCAAGTTCTATACCTCCTAAGTCAGAAGTATAGAACATGCCATAGATAGTTCCGTTTACATCTGTACATGTTTCTGTGGCAAGCAAAGAAGCATCATCTATATATTCATTCTTAACCTCGCCAGTTTCAATGTCAATGGCTGTGATATAAGGGAATACCATCCCCCAGAAAATAGAAGCTGTCATTCCATAGTAAATGCCATCTTGAATACCACCACCATAAGCCATGTCAACATTGCTCTCTGTAGGGAATAGCAATGAAGAACCAGCAGGATTGCTGACAGGATATTCCCAGATACCCTTCTCCTGGAAGTTCTGCGACCAAGTGCTGCGGTAGATAGTGTTGCCCCAGAAAGTAGCATTGCCTGCTTTAAGAATAGTCTTTCCACCATTGCGATCCACCTGTACTTTGCTACGCACAGGACCAAATTTCTGCCTCATAGGAGCAGAGAACTCAGAAACCTTCATAGGCTTCAAACCGAAGAACAAAGGATAAGCATCCTTCATCATCTGCAATTTGCGCGTGTCTTGCTTGTTGCCCTTCATCGCCTTCATCTGCGACAAGTCGGACTTCTTTCCAATCTGTGCAGTTGAGCTCAGTGGAAATGCAAACAAAATCATCAATGAGCAAAATGCAAAAAAGTAAAACTTCTTTCTCATAAACAATTTGTTTTTAATTAGGATTAATACAAAGGTTAATTAGTCAAACGTATGTAGTTTGTTTCGCAAATATAAGTTTCTTTTTTCTAATTTTCAAATAAATTACTGATTTACAGGTCATTATTTCAGGAAGTTTAAGCCATGGAAAGGTTGAGAAACACAAAACCATGACTTTTGTCAAAAAAAACACGCTTAACAATACACGCCATCAGATTTTGACAAAAATCAAAAAAAAGACGAAAAGACTTTCTGAATTATTTTAGATTAGAGCGTGGAAATATCTTTAAAGGAGAATTTGGTTCTTGTATAAGCAAGAGATTTTCTAACAAATGTATAAGCCATATAGACATATAGAAAAGAGAAATGCAGCCTTCTAAGACTGCATTTTTTGTTATTCGGGGGCAAACCCTAATATAATTGCCTTGATAATTATTTCAACTTAAAGGCACATGAAAACCACGCGTTATGCACCTTCAACTAATCTAACGCCATATACCTTATAATATTACTCCATAGCCATCTCCTTAGTGATAATGCTTTCGAGTTCTTCGGCAGAGAGTCGGAGTTTAAACTCTCCGTTGATTGCAGCAGATATTCCTCCTGTTTCTTCTGATACAACAATGGCAAGCGCGTCGCTCTCTTGCGAGATGCCCAGTGCAGCACGATGGCGCAGTCCGAGAGCCTTTGGAATATCGGTGTCATGGGAAACGGGAAGGATACAGCCAGCGCTGACAATTCGTTTCTTCGAAATAACCATAGCACCGTCGTGCAGTGGTGAGTTCTTGAAAAATATGTTTTCGATGAGCCGCTGGTTGATGGCAGCATCAATCTTTTCGCCGCTGTTGATAATGTCGTGGAGAGGAGAATAACGCTCCATGACGATAAGTGCGCCAACCTTTCCACGCGCCATATTCATGCACGCCATGACTATAGGCATGATGGCTTGCTTGTCTACTTCTTTCTTCTGATGATTGCTTGTGAAGAAGCGCAGCAGTTTGTTGAATCGCTGATGTGCACCAAGATTGTTGAGAAACTTCCTTATTTCGTCTTGAAACAAGATGATGAGGGCAATGACTCCATAGCTTACGAGTTTGTCGAGGATGGAGCCAAGAAGTTTCATTTCGAGCACCTGACTGACGAGCAGCCACAAGATAATGAAGACAATGATGCCAGTAAAAACATTGATAGAACGCGACTCGCGCATGAGTCTGTAAACGTAGAACAACAGTGTTGCAACGAGGAAGATATCAATGAAATCTTTTATTCCGAAGTTAAGAAATGAAATCATGCTTTTTTTGTGAGTTATAAGTGTTTAGTTATGAGCTCTATTCAACTCGTCTACATTAATCTTTAATCCTTAATCTTTAATCCATAACAACTATGCACTATGAACTATGAACTATGAACAACTAAAGCCGTTGCCTCAACTGCCTCTCTGACATCGTGAACACGCAGGATAGATGCTCCACGCATAAGTGCAATAGTATTCAAAACGGTTGTTCCGTTGAGGGCATGCAATGTGTCAATGCCGAGCAGACGGGTAATCATCGACTTTCTTGACAATCCTATTAGCAAAGGCAGATCTAAGACTTGCAGTTTTTCGAGTTGGCTCATTATCTTATAGTTGTCGTCGAGTGTCTTTCCAAATCCAAATCCTGGATCGAAGATGATATCCTTCACTCCAAGACTGCGGAGCATTAACACTTCTTCTGCCGCATTCTTCAGCATTGTCTGGATATTGCTCTGCACCGACATCAGTATATATGGCACATTAAGCCTTGCCACCATCTTGAAGATTTCTGGCACATCGCCCCGCACCTGCTGCAAAGCAACATTGGCAATTCCCGTTATTCCGCCTTCCGACACATCGTTGATAATGTCTGCACCATATTCTTCCACACACATCCTTGCAACATCTGGGCGAAATGTGTCTATGCTTACAACGGCCTTAGGCTGCTCATGCCTTACAACCTTCAGAGCCATGCGCAGCCTTTCCATCTCCTCCTTTTCGCTAACTTCTGCTGCACCTGGTCGTGTAGAGAACGCGCCAATGTCTATCATTGTGCCACCTTCTTCAATAATCTTGTTGGCTCTTTCTGCAATGTCATACTCAGTCTGCACTCTGCTACCCTCATAGAATGAGTCGGGAGTGGCATTGAGGATACCCATGACCTGCGGCTCACTTAGGTCTATGAGTTGCCCTCGCACATTGATTGTCTTGCTATTAGTCATCTTTCTTTAATTTGGTAATTAACTTTAACGGGAACGGAAACCTTAACTTTAACTTTAACGTTAACTTTAACGGGTCAACTATGCATTATGAACTATGAACTATGCACTATTACTGCTCGTCAACATTTTAAGTCTTGCAAAGATACATGAAGTTACGATATGTGCAAAATAAATTCCAAAAAAATCCTTATTTATTTTGCACTTCAAACAACTTAAAGTAAATTTGCAGCAAAATAAAACAACATTATCCAACATGACTGAAGTTAAAGTTGTAAACAAAGGTCACCAGCAACTGCCTGCTTATGCTACGGAACAAAGCGCAGGAATGGACCTCAGAGCCAATATAGACGAACCTATAACGCTTCATCCTATGGAGAGAAGGCTGATTCCTACAGGACTTCACATTGCACTGCCCAAAGGAATGGAAGCACAGATAAGACCAAGAAGCGGACTTGCTCTGAAACATGGCATTACGGTTCTCAACTCACCAGGAACTATCGATGCCGACTATCGCGGCGAAGTGATGGTCTTGCTGATAAACTTTTCCGACAAAGACTTTGTCATTAATGACGGTGAGCGCATTGCCCAGATGGTCATAGCCCGCTATGAGCAGGTCGAGTTTAAGACTGTCGAAGAATTAGACGAGACTAAACGCGGCGAAGGTGGCTATGGTCACACTGGCGTGAAATAAATTTATAATGAAAGTATCTAAACTACGTTGCCTTTTTTTTATTGTTGTCGTCGGACTGATGACATCCGTTTCTTCGTGCAATTCACTGAAAGGCATAAGGCAAGGTGTTGAAAACAAATTGCAGAGTAACGGCAAACAGAAGAAGAAAATCCTTGCCGACCATCTTGCTCCCGATGCAAGAATGCGCTTCAGCATGGCTTATTTTGAAGCAATTAAGTGTCAGGAGAACGGCGACTATTCGTCAGCTTTCGACCTTTTCCGCTATTGTCTTTCGCTCGACTCCCTTTCATCAGCAGTCTATTATACACTCTCCTCTTACTATTATGAGCTCAAAGCAGACTCCATTGCAACAGAATATGTAAAGAAGGCTGTAGACATAAGTCCTGACAACGATACTTATCTGGAGCGATATGGCCGTTCACTCATAGGCCAGAAGAAATATAAAGAGGCATCAGAGGTATACGAGAAACTGGCAGACAATGCCCGCTCACGCACCGATGTGCTCGAAGTGCTGGTACAACTCTATGAAATCAACCGCGACTACGACGGCATTTTGCGCACTCTGGACAGAATGGAGATGATTGACGGAAGCAGCGAAGACATTACGCTTGCTAAGATGCACGTTTATTCTCAGCAGGGAAAGAAAGAGAAAGAACTGGCAGAACTGCAATCGCTTGCCGACAAACATCCATACGACATGAACTACAGGGTGATGATGGGCAACTGGCTATTGCAGAACAATCGCAAGCAGGAAGCCTACAACGAATATATGAACGTTCTGAAAAAAGAGCCTAACAACCTTGCAGCTCGCCTGTCACTGATAGACTATCATCAAGCCAACGGACAGGATTCCATTGCAAACCAGATGTCGCGCGAGATTATTTCCGACCGCCATTGCGACATTGACACCCGCCGACAACTGCTTAGACAGATTATAACCTACAGCGAGCAGCAGCATCGCGACTCAACTGAGATTCTAAATTATCTTGACACTCTCATCAAGAACGAACCCAACATAAATGATTTTGCTATTCTGAAGGCAGCATATATGACTCTGAAACAAATGCCTGCCGACAGCATCGATGCAGCCAACAGATACATACTCAGCATCTCACCCGATTACTCTCCTGCCCGCTTCAGGCTCGTTCAGTCGATGTGGGACAAAGGAAACTTCGATGAAGTGATAAACATAAGTCTTTCTGGCAACGACTATAATCCCGACGACATGACATTCTATTATTTTCTCGGAATGGCATATCTTCAGAAGGACGACATCGACCAATCGCTCGATGCCTTCAGACGAGGAGTTAGCCAGATAAACAGCGAGAGCAATGCCGACCTCGTTTCCGACTTCTATGCAGTGATGGGCGACTTGCTCCACACAAAGGGACTTGACAAGGAAGCTTTCGAGGCATACGACAGTTGTCTGCACTGGAACCCAGAACACACAGCCTGTCTCAACAACTATGCCTACTATCTGTCTGTCAATGGAGAACAACTCGACAAGGCTGAGAAGATGAGTGAGCAGACCATAAAGGCAGAACCCGACAATGCCACATACTTAGACACCTATGCCTGGGTGCTGTTCATGAGAGGAAAATATGAAGAGGCGAAGGAGTATATTGACCGTATGCTTGCCACAGAAGAAGACCACAGCAACATTGTCATTGAACATGCGGGCGACATCTACGCTAAATGCGGACTTACCGACGAGGCTGTTGAATTCTGGAAAGAGGCTCTCAACGACAATCCCGACAATGCTCTGCTGCGCGAGAAGATAGAGAAACGCAAGTATATAAGTCATAGCAAGAAATAATAAAAACATAATAACGACTATAAACACAACAAGACCATGAAAAGAAACAAAATAAGAATCTTTGCATTATATAATATAATAGGTATATTTGCTGCACTGCTATTGCTTAGTTCTTGTGGAACTCAACGACAGGCAGTAGCCGTAAACACCAACAAGCAAGGTTCTGCGCAGATGGAGAGTGAACTACATCGCCACCAACTGGCTTTCGTTCAGAAGGTAAGCGACAACGCAGTGTATGCCAAGAACATTTCCTCAAAGATTTCGTTCACACTACGCAAAGGCGGCAAAGACCTAAGTGTTGACGGACAGTTGCACATGCGCCGCAACGAAGTAATCAGAATCCAGCTTGCTCCATTAGGACTTGTAGAGGTGGGACGCATCGAGTTCACTCCGCAACAGGTTTTAATCTTAATTCGTCCTACAAAGGAGTATATTCAGGCATCATACGATGAAATTGACTTCCTGCACAAGAACGGACTTAATTTCTATTCGCTCCAGGCTTTGTTCTGGAACCAGCTCTTCTTGCCAGGACAAGACCGCGTTAGCGAGCAACTGCTTGATCGCTTTGTCGCTTCTATAGAAGGCAACTCTGCTTCAGTGCCTGTTTCGCTCAACGACGGTCAGATGACTTACAAATGGACTGCCGACCGCCAGACAGGAAGAATCACACAGACCAATGCTGCCTACGACAGCAAGACCTACGGAACGTCTTCTCTAGTTTGGAAATATACCGACTTCCAGTCTATTGGCTCTAAGTCGTTCCCATGCAACCACAACTTCACGCTGACTACTCCAGCCGCAACGGGCAGCAACCAGTCGTTTGAAGTGACTCTGAAACTAAAGAAAATAGACACCGCAGGCTCTTTTGATGCAAAGACTACGGTATCGCCCAAATATAAGCAGATAACTGTTGAACAGGCCATTCGCCGAATAATGAACTTATAAAACTAAAGACTTTCGCCGACGAAACATGAAACACATCATAGCCATACTTCTCGCAACCTGCCTCGCATTGCCTGCCTTTGCGCAACAGAAAAAGACTACTCCTCAGAAGTCTACGCAGAAAAAAACTGTCACCACCAAGCAGACTACAACTGCAAAGAAGACTGCTGCAACTCCACAAAAAAGCAAAACCACACAGCAGAAGGGTAAGACTACGACTCAGAAAGGAAAAAAGACCACAAAGCAAAAGGGCAAGACAAATCAGGCTAAAGGCAACAACGCTGCAAAATACCAGACAAAGGAGATAAAAGGTTTGCAGTCGCAGAAGTCGCAGGTGCAGAAGAACATTAAGGAGCAGCAACGCAAGTTGCAGTCTAACAAGGCTGATGTGGCACAACGCTTGAAAAACCTTCTCTCTATCAATGGCGAGATTGACGCAAACAAGAAGGCTATTGCCGACTATCAGGCTGATGTTAACAGCATCAACAACAACATAAGCCTGTTGCAGGTTCAGTTGAAAAACCTCGAACAGCAGTTGCAAGAGCGCAAGCAACGCTATGTCAAGTCGGTGCGCTATGTGGCTAAGCACAGAAAACTGCAAGACCGCCTGATGTTCATATTCAGTGCTAAGAATCTTGCTCAGAGTTATCGCCGTATGCGCTTTGTCAGGGAATATGCAGCCTACCAACGCGCACAAGGAGAGATAATCAAGGCAAAGCAAGCCGAGATTGACCAGAAACACGCTCAGTTGGCTGATGCACGCCGACAGAAGAACAATCTGATAGCCAAAGGGCAAAAGGCTCATGCCGATCTTGTAGTCAAGCAAAACGAGCAGCAAAGCATGGTGAAGTCGTTGCAGCAACAGCAAAAGACTATTCAGCAGGTTATAGCAGACCAGCAGAAGAAGCAAGCAGAACTGAACGCACAAATTGACAGGCTTGTTGCTATAGAGGTGGAAAAGGCAAGAAAGCGTGCTGCAGAAGAAGCCCGCAAGAAGGCAGAAGCAGAAGCCGCAAAGAAGCGTGCTGCTGAGATTGCCCGCAAGAAGGCAGAAGCAGAGAAGGCAGCACGCGAGGCAGAGCGACGCATTGCAGAGGCTAAGGAGCGAGAGAATGCTGCAAAGAAGCGTGCAGCCGAAGCCGCCAAGCGCAAAGACGAGCAGGCTAAGGCTCGTGCTCAGCAGGAGGCTCGCGAGGCTGAGGCAGACCGACAGGCAGCAGAGCGCAAGGCTAAGGCTGACTCAGAGAGGCACAAGAAGGAAATGGCTGAGGCCAAGAAAGCCAACTCGTCGGTTGGAAAGGTTAGCTCTGCCGACCGCCAACTCAACGGAACATTTGAGCATAACAGGGGCAGGCTGCCTATGCCTATAACTGGTTCGTATAAGATTGTTACTCGCTTCGGACAGTATAACGTTGAAGGACTGAAAGGAGTGAAACTCGAAAACAGAGGAATCAACATTCAGGGAACAAGCGGATGTCAGGCTCGTGCCATCTTCGACGGTGAGGTTACTGGCGTGTTCAATGCTGCTGGTCAGTGGGGTGTACTTGTAAGACACGGCAGTTACCTGTCGGTTTATGTCAACCTCCGTTCTGTAAGCGTAAGCAAAGGTCAGAAGGTTTCTACTCGTCAGGTATTAGGCACAGTTGCAGCCGACAACATCCTGCAATTCCAACTCCGACGCGAATCCACACTTCTTAATCCTGAAGCATGGCTTGCGAGATAACGATTCGGTTCTTAGCTTTAGCAGTGCATAGTTAACGTTAAAGTTAAAGTTAAGGTTAAAGTTAAAGTTAAGGTTAAAGTTAAAGTTAAAGTTCCCGTTATCGTTAAAGTTCTCACAACAACTAAACAACAAAAGTACAGATGGATGGAAAAGAGAATAACATAATGGATTTAGCAAAGAACTCTCCTCACAGTGTTGACATAACAATAGACTATTGTGATGAGGATGTCTTGATGATTGACAGCGTTAAGATGCTGGCAGAGCCAACTCCTACGCGGTTGCAGATGAATATGGTTTCATTCTGCTACAAAGGCAAGGTGCAGTTTGAACTGAACGGCAAACCGCTTCTATTTGGCGAGAATCAGATGCTGCTCTGTCCTTCTAACGTCTCGTTCTCCAATTTCATGATGAGTCCCGACTTTGAGTTTAAAGCCATTTTTGTAACCAACCGCATCTTGCAGAGTTTTCTGAGGGAGAAAATGAACATCTGGACCGAACT
This sequence comes from Prevotella sp., assembly GCA_017627765.1. Classification (GTDB taxonomy): domain Bacteria; phylum Bacteroidota; class Bacteroidia; order Bacteroidales; family Bacteroidaceae; genus Prevotella. The sequence goes on from JAGAGD010000073.1 coordinate 18,751, forward strand.
GCTCTACATACACAAGATGCACGTCATTACTATCAACCCCGACGAAATAAGTTTCCTTGGCAGATTCTATGAACTGCTCGGCATGTGCATCTCCGACAACAAAGACAATATATACAAAGTGGAAATTGTGCAGTCGCTGTTACGAGCTGCTTTCTTAGGAATGTGCGGAATGCTGAAGTCGCTGCTGCCAGAGAAGCCTGCCGACAAGACGAATGCAAGACAAACCGAAAACCTTTTCAGACAGTTTCTCGAACTGCTGAATACCAGCCACGTCAAGCACCGACCCGTAGAATACTACGCAAGCGAACTATGCATCAGTCCGAAATACCTCTCCGTAATCTGCAAGAACAATTCGGGAAAGACTGCCAACGAGTGGATTCGCGAACATGTGCTTGAGGACATACGCTACTATCTGCGCAACACCGACTACAGCATTAAGGAGATTTGCAACCAACTCGGATTTCCTAATCCTTCCTTCTTCGGCAAATACGTGAAAGAACATTTCGGAGTGACTCCTGCTCAGTTCAGAAGAGGTGCCTGAAATGTGCCAAGTGCAATCTGAAATAAGCCTAAAAATCTTTTAAGTTTATTTCTGCCTACCATAAATAATTGATATTTTTTTGTACTTTTGCAACCGAAAAATAAGAAAAGCGGTCTTGTTTTTCTTCAAATAAGTACAGGTAATCCTAAAGAATATGATTGAGATAGGAATGAAACATACGAGCCGACTGACCGTAAGCGAGAGCGTTACGGCTGTCAGGATTGGCTCTGGCGACATGGCTGTTCTTGCCACTCCTGCCATGCTTTCACTGATGGAAAATGCGGCGATGATGGCTGTCGGTGGCGAGCTGGAGGAAGGACAGACAACCGTAGGCGGACACATCTCGTCGTCTCACCTGAGACCTTCAAAGATTGGCGACACCGTTGAAGCCACTGCTGAGGTAACAGCCGTAGACGGAAAGAAGATTGAATTCAAGGTTTCTGCCTACTGCGGCGAAACTCTCTTGGGCGAAGGCACTCACCTGCGCTTCGTCGTCGACAGAGAGAAGTTTCTCAGCCGACTCTGATTCCGTCTGCCGCTCTCTGCTGAAAACCGCCTGTTCTCATTCGTGAAGAATAAGACAAAGACCGCCATACAAAAATACACACAAAGGACAACAACGCCATTATAACGAGTTTTGAGACTGAACGCCAGCCTCATGTAAGTCCAGTTATGAACAAAATGGCACTTTTTTCAATATCGTTCATAACAAAAGTAATCTGAAATGAAAACAGTTTCGCGCCGAGTGACATCGACTATACTCTCCATGTCGCTCCTTACGGTGATGGCAGGTGCAGCCATTGCGCCTGCTCTGGGTATCATCAGAGAGCATTTTGCCTCTTCTCCTCACTTGCTGGTACAACTCATAGTCAGCATTCCAGCATTGTTCATCATTCTCACCAACATCTTTTTCCTGCAAATAAGCCGCCGCTTGCGCACGCGCTCCATTGCTATCGTCGGGCTGCTGCTCTATGTTGTGAGCGGGGCGGGATGTTTCTTTGCCAGCAACATATATGCCATTCTTGCCCTCCGCGCCCTGCTCGGCATCAGCGTCGGACTGGTAATGCCTCTGTCTACAGGTCTGCTGGCTTACTATTTTCCTCCCGAAGAACAGGCAAGGCTGATGGGGCTCTCTGCGGCAATGAACCAGATGGGTGGTGTCATAGCCACGCTGCTGGCAGGACTGCTTGCCACGATAGAGTGGCGCTATGCCTTTCTTGTCTATCTCTCAGGGCTGATAGCGTTGCTTATGGTTGTTGCATGGCTGCCCGACGAGCAACTGGGGTCGGAAAACAAACGGGGAAAAGCATTCGAGCCGCGCCAGTTGCTCAAGTTCCATCCCTCGGTCTTGGGAATGTTTCTGCTAATGATGATATTCTTCATCTTCCCGACCAACTTTGCAATAGTGGCAGAGCAACAGGCTGGACTCGGCACAACCGCCATAACACTCGTCATGGTTGGGCTCGACGCTGTAGCCTTCTTCGTTGGTCTTGTGTTCGGCAACATGATGCACCCCTTCCGCGTTCAGATGAAATATTTTGCTCCCCTGTTTTTCCTTGCGGGCTATCTCTGCTACACGTTTGCAAGCGGAGCTGTGCTGATAGTCTCAGGCTCAGCGTTCATAGGCATAGCCAATGGCGTGGGAGTGCCCTATTTCAACACCATAGCCTCGATAAAGGGAGGAAGAAACTCTGCCACCACCGTCATGCCGCTGCTTTCTGCCGCGCTCTATCTCGGACAGTTCCTGTCGCCTCTTGTCGTAATGCCAGCGTCGCGCTTGCTGTTTGGCGAGACCGACATAGTGGGTCCTTACAAGGTGGGCATAGTCATTTGCATCGTGTTCTTCTTTCAGGTCTGGTCTACTCGCCACTTCCAAAGCCTGCCCCCAGAGAAACAATAACTTATCGAAAGAAATAGAAATCACAGAACAGAGCGAGGCATAACGGCAATGCGCAAGCAACGCCTCCCCCGACTTCCGTTTTCATCAAAAACTGCTTTCAGTCTGAAAGCAGTTTTCTTTTTTATGCCTTTGATATGAGAAAAAACTGCAATATTCAGAGCCGAGTTGGGTAAAAAATTGATTAACTAACCACGCCCATAACTTAAAAATTTTGGACTTAGAAAAACGAAGTTGCAAAATATGCGAGTATTTGGCGGTTTCTTGCTCTTTTTAGTAAATCACTTAATATCAAGACATTATACGTTTCGCCCCGTGATTCATAAGTGTTAAAAAAGTCAAAGGGCACCTTTCGCAGTGTGAAAGGGCACCTTTGGCACTGCAATATGCCACATATCGCAGTGCGATATGCCACGTTTCGCATCGCGAAAGGACACCTTTCACTTTTTCGTTCCGCACACTTGTTTACATAGTTTAAGCCTATTGATTAACTATTAAACGCTTTTTAGCATTCAGCCTCGTGCCAAACGGAAAATCTTTCTCTAGAATTAAAATTCCGTTTGTCAAGATTTTTTACTTTTTTCGTCAAGAAATCGAACCGATTTTGGAAGTTACAGTTTGTAAGTTTGTAAGCAGACGAGCAACTTAAATAAAAAAATGTTGAGCCTATTTAACAGAAAAAACACACATACTTATGTAACAAAATATGTATTTTTGCGTCATTGATAGTAAGTGAGGCTCAAAAGGGCTGAGCTGAAAGGGAAAATATAAACTAAAAACTTAAACAAAAAAGACGATGAGAAGACTGAAAAGCATCTTTATTGTGGCTGTCATGCTGATTGCGGCACAAAACATTATGGCACAAAAGGCTCTGAAAATGATGGAGAAAATTGCAAAAATGCCTAAAGTTGAATATGACAGCACGAACCTTGACAACAAAAACTTACAAAATGTCAGTATCGAAGACATACCACTCCGAAAAGGCATGAGCAAGCAGGAGTTTATTGACCTGCTCATAGAAAACAGTAACGAAATGTCGACGGATGATCCTGAATTTAACCAAGAAGAGTACGTAAGGGGTATTCAGGGGATGAGCGACGAGGACTTTCAGCAGACACTGGATTTCATGGTGGACGCTATAGAGCCTATTTTAGACATGCAAAAGGGGATAGAATACCAAATGCTGTTAGACCTTTCGGCTTGCAGCGAAAAGGACAGGGCTAAGATAAAAAAGAAGATAATGAGTCTAACGAAGAATGGGTTTAGTTCACTTGACAGCTATGCAAGCGACGAGGAAAAGATAACAGCTATAGGACGAGGCGAAGATAATGTCTTTGATGAAATTATTTTTCTAACAGAAGACAATGCCACTTCAAGCCTATATTATGCTTCTGGCAAAATAGACTTCACCACCCTTACAGAGTACTTCATGAGTAAATCAAGATATGAAGATATCGAGATTGAAGATATCGAGGTAGGGGATAGTGAAGAGGAATACTAAAAATAAAAAAAAGAGAAGACGATGAGAAGACTGAAAAGCATCTTTATTGTGGCTGCTATGCTGATTGCGGCACAAAACATTATGGCACAAAAGGCTCTGAAAATGATGGAGAAAATTGCAAAAATGCCTAAAGTTGAATATGCCAGCATGGACATTGACTATAGAAACAAACAAAATGTCAGTGCCGAAGACATTCCATATCGAAAGGATATGACCAAGCAGGAGTTTATTGACGTATTCACAGAAAGCGGAGACAATATGTCGACGGTTATTCCTGGATTTAACCTAGAGGAGTTCGTAAGTAGTGTTCAGGAGATGAGCGATGAGGACTTTAGGGAGATGCTGGATTTCATGGTGGACGCTATAGAGCCTATTTTAGACATGCAAAAGGGGATAGAATACCAAATGCTGTTAGACCTTTCGGCTTGCAGCGAAAAGGACAGGACTAAGATAAAAAAGAAGATAATGAGTCTGACGAAGAATGGGTTTAGTTCACTTGACAGCTATGCAAGCGACGAGGAAAAGATAACAGCTATAGGACGAGGCGAAGATGACGTTTTTGATGAAATTATTTTTCTAACAGAAGACAATGCCACTTCAAGCCTATATTATGCTTCTGGCAAAATAGATTTAAAAAGCCTTACAGAGTACTTCATGAGTAAATCAAGATATGAAGATATCGAGATTGAAGATATCGAGGTAGGGGATAGTGAAGAGGAATACTAAAAATTAAAAAAAGAGAAGACGATGAGAAGACTGAAAAGCATCTTTATTGTGGCTGCTATGCTGATTGCAGCACAAAACATTATGGCACAAAAGGCTCTGAAAATGATGGAGAAAATTGCAAAAATGCCTAAAGTTGAGCAAGGCTTCATAATTTTTAATGGCGCAAACGAGGAACAAGATTTCAATGATAATCCTTTCAAAGCAGACATGAAAAGGGAGGAAGTTATCAGTGTCATGAATGATGCATTTGACAAAATATTGCCAGGCGACACTATTACGAAAAAAGAACTGGCAAATTTCATCAATAATGCTAGTAATGAGGAATTTGAAGAGGTTCAGGCATATATCGGTGGAATTGTAGCACCTATGTTCGACATATTCTGCAACATTGACAAGATTCACATAATTGAACTTACGGGGTGTGATGACAAAATAAAGAATAAGGCAAAAAATATGTTCCACAAGCTTACATCAAAGGGCTATCACTATGTTGAGAAGATAGAGGGAATTGAAGACCATGACATTATTGAAAGAACTGAAAAGCAAAAGATAAAAGAACTGGTGTTCTTGACTGACAGCGACAACGAGATGAATATTATCTACGCGTCAGGCGATATGGACTTCGGCGATATGGAGCATTATATAAAAGAGGTATTGGATATGGCTGCGCAAACTGAAAAAGTTGATTACCCTATAACGATTGACATGAGCGATGAAGATGATGAAGAATCACCAATATTATAACCAAAAATATAACAATATATGAAAAAGTTTCTACTAATAGCTGTAGCACTGATGGTTACTGTATGCGCGAATGCTCAAGTAAAGGGCGGCACGTACAAGAGCAAGCTGTATCTGGAAGGAGAGATAAGTACAGGCACACGCTATAAGGGTCTGCAACAGGCGGTGAATGGGGCTATAGACTTAGGACTGATGTCTAAGAAAATATATCCGTACATACGATACGAAAGCAGCCTGATGCTCTATAAGCACGACGGGCAAAAGACCTACGGCAACACTTACAATCTGGGCGGAGGCTTTGGCATAGTTTTATCTGATGTAACATTCCCTGTTAATAATGCCCAAAGGAGGACTACAAGTGAATTTACGATGAACCTGACTTCGAGTATTGGCGGCCACGACTATAAGAACACTTCGCTGTATGCAGGATTTCGCATTCGTACTCAAGGCTGTTTCGTTGGCCTGGGCTATCGGCACATGCGCTCACGCCACACTCCTATACACGACTATCGTGGATTTATCGTAAACATAGGTCTGACTCTATAGACGAGGCTAACTGGATTAAAGATTAAAGAATAAGGATTAAGATGGATGCCCGACAGTTCAAGAGCCAGATGCTGCCACTAAGCCGCGAAATGTTTGCGACTGCCGTCAGCCTCACTCATAACGTGAGGACTGCCGAAGACCTGGTGCAGGATGCTTATGAACGCTTGTGGATTCATCGCAACGAACTCGACCGAGTTGACTCTTTAGGCAAATATGCCAATGCTACTGTAAGACATCTGTATATAGACAACAGGCGCAAGGGAAAGGGTCTGCACATAGACTTGCATCAAGAAATGCTGTTTGCCGACAGCAGTGCCGACACCGAGAGGCAGACAGAAGCAAGCGAAGACACACGGACTGTGTTCCGCCTGATAGAACTTCTGCCTCAACAGCAGCAACGGATTATTACACTGCGCGACATAGAGGGAAGAGAATATGACGAGATAGAAAAACTCACTGGACTATCACAGATAGCCATAAGGGTGAATCTGAGCAGGGCTCGGAAAACTGTTAGACTACAATTCAAAGAATATTACAGAAATGAGCGAAAATAAAGACAAATTGAGCGTTCTGCTCTCGCGTTTCTACGAGGCTCAGACTTCGGAGCAAGAGGAAGAGAGACTGAAGCAAATGATTGCTGACAGCAGTGCTTCAGACGAGGAACTGACTGCCGAAGAAAAGGAGTTCTTCAGCCAGATGTTTCCCCCCGAAGGCTTTGAGCAGCGCATGGCAGAACACATTGACAGTCTGACTAAGGAGAGAAAGCGGAAGGCTCGCATCGTAGACATGAGACGGGGCAAATGGATTGCTGGCATTGCTGCCTCTGTAGCCATAGTGGTTTCAGTGGGACTATACCTTAACCGACAGGACAGCGAAAGCATCTATACCGACACTTACAACTCGCCCGAAGAGGCTTATCAGGAAACTAAGTATGCTCTGAGCATGTTCTCGAACACTCTGAACAAAGGATATGCGAAACTGGAAGAAATAAATAGAGAATAGAAAACGACATGAAACACATTATCATCTTAATACTTATGGTTCTTGTCTCATCTGAAATCAGCGCACAAGAAGCCACATTCAAGAAATATTCAGGCACAAAAGGCGTGTCTACAGTGTTCATATCTAAAGGCATGCTGAGCATGATTCCCATAGAAAAGGGCAAGCATGATGCTTACGCAAGAGTGGCAAGGAAACTTGACTACATAAGGATTCTGAACTGCGACAAGCCTGCACTGGCTGCACAGATAAAGCAGCACAGCCGCGAAAGCATAAAGAAGACAAGATATGAAGTGGTGATGCAGATGAGCGAAGATGGCGAAAGCACCACTATCTACAGACAAAAAGTGAAGAACGGACGCTATGAATATATTCTCATAGAAGAAGAAAAGAACGAAATAAACATAATCATGACAATGGGCAACGTGAGCATAGACGAACTGAAAAACCTCACGAAGAACTGACAGCATGACACATATTTACTATTAAACAAAAATAATAACCAAACAAAAGAAACAAAAAATGAAAAAGACAGTATTAACATTGGCACTCCTGCTTACATGCCTTGCAGGATTTGCACAGACAGCAAAAGACTTTGTAGAAAAGATGAAAGACATTAAAGGTGTCGAGGTGATGACTATTCCAAAGTCGATGATGAGCATGGCTATGTCGCAGGTTGATGATGAAAACGCAAAGAAAGTGTTGAAGAACATCGACGAAGTGACTATAATGCAACTTGACAAACCTTCTGCCGAGACATTAGAAACTTTCAGAAAAGGCATAAGCGAACTTACAGGCAATGGCTACGAAGCAATGATGCAGGCAAATGAAGAAGACGAATCAGTTAACATCATCGCGAAGAAAAACGGCGACGAGTTGGTTGAAGTAGTTATATCTGTGGAAGAAAAAAAAGAAATTGCATTCATAATCATAAAAGGCAAATTCAAAGAGGAAGACTTGAAAGTGCTGCAAGATAACATGGTAGAGTAGGCAACGAAAAGAGCCCAAGGGCAGCAAAACAGGCTGTAACACTTAGTGAGCAAGAAATGAATATTAGTTAAATATGTCATTCTATAGCAAGGAATTGATGAAAAATACTTATTTTTGCCATCAGAATATAAACTTTAAAAACAAATCGATATGAAAAAGTTTAATTTAAAAGTTGCAGCCATTCTGCTCTCAGGAACAATCCTGTTCAGTTCGTGTGTTGGTTCTTTCAGTCTGTTCAACACATACGCACGTTGGCAAACTCACATGACTGACAATAAGTATGTCAACGGAATTGTAGGTATCATCCTGTTGCCTATTGTCGGTTCTGTAACATTGCTCGCTGATGCTGTTGTACTAAACACAATAGAATTCTGGAGCGGAACGAATCCTCTACATGCTGGCACTAAAACCATTAAGGGACAAGACGGACGTCTCTATGCTGTGAAGACAATGAAGAACGGATATGAGATTAAGTCGCCTGACGGAGAGATTTCTTATTTCATCCACGACAAGAAGAACGACTCTTGGTCGCTGAAACAGAACGGAGAAGTAAGAGAGATATTCCGATTCAACGAAGACGGAACTATCAAGGCCCGACTGATGAGCGGTCAGACCATCGACGTTACTAACGACGAGGCTGGACTGAACCAGGTTCGCGAAGCTGCAATGGGCGACCAGCTCTACTATGCTTTCAACTAAACAGGAATTTGATTTATAAACAATAAGGCAGCCAACTGAACTCTCTTAGTTGGCTGCCTTATTGTTGTTATATTCACTGAAGTGTTGAAAACCATCAACTTCAGGCTTTCTGCGCTTTAAGGTTAATATACAATTATATTGCCTTATTTCATCTATTGGCATCATTCCAATAACCTTATTGTCTCTGAAGTACCGCACTTACAAGTGCCTGTATCAAATAAGATTCCTTCTACCAGTCTTCGTCTTCATTGCCCACAATGCCATTCTTCAAAGCCTCTTCCACCTTATCCATTATTGCATTAGAATAAGCGTGTGTCATAACAAGGGCTTTAGCACATGTGCGTTTCTGCGGATCTTTCTCAACAAAAGGATAGTGATGGGCTATTTCCCACTGCTCGTCGTAGAGATAGGCATTGGTCTTGTCATCCTTCTTGCGCTTTGAGTCGCCGTATATCCTTTCGTCATAGTCGCGAAATCCAATCCATCCAGCATTAGCATCAGTAAGAATGTCATAACTCTGCACAGTATAAGTAACTCTTACTCTACCATCCTTTATGTCAAGTCGGATAAGAGGAGTGATGCTGACTGAGTATTTGTTTATAGTTCCTGTATGCTCTACTATCGCAGGAATTGTAGACGAAATGATGATGCATCCTGCTTCCTTGTCGTTCAGTGTGATGGCATGATTGTCTTTAAATGTCGCCGTTGCCCAATAGTTCAGTGCCAGATAGAGTTGTTCGCGGGTCTTACCTTCAACTTCAATAACCTGCTGATATGTCAGACTCTCATTCTTGTCGAGAACAAGTCCTTCTGAAAGATTCTTTGCAGCATCGAGCCATTTGTCGCCATAGCGTTCCTTAGCATATTTCTCCAAGTCGCTTGCCTTCATCACTTGTGCCTGAGCGCACATTGCAGTCATCATGGCGACCGATAAAATCAATAATAGTTTCTTCATCGTTAGTTTATTTATTGTTTATCACTATGATGTCTTGTCAAGCTCAAAACTTTCAACAATGTGTTTTAAGTCCACCTTTAATTATTGGTACACCCCTTCACTCTTTATTCCACTTGTACGCTTGAATATGAATTTTCCTTTATCAGAAGTCAGAGTTAAGGTATTGCCAGCAAGCTTGAAGGCTATAGTATTTTTAGTCTTGTCGCTGAAAGTTATGGTGCCAGATGTTGCAGTCTCTGCCTCAATATTATATGTGCAGACCAAAGGATAGTCATACCATTTGCCGTCGTTGACCGACCTGCCGAGCAGATTGATAGTTGTTTCTTGTGGAATATCAATCAAAGCAGCATCAAAATCATCACTAAGCAGTCCTTTGCCTTCATAAATCCACTGCCCTATTGGCATTTTAAACTCTTCAACTTCATCATCATCGCCACACGAAGTGAACAAAAAAGCACCGCATAATGTAATAATAGCGGTTAACATCAATAACTTAAATTGTTTCATTTTCTTATTTACTTTCATACCTATATACAAAGAAAAAACAACCCATTGCGTCAATGGATTGTTTCTTAAACGGTTAATATTCTTCTAAGCTGTGTTGAGGCGACCTTTGGCTCAGAGACATCCGTCACTAAATCAAACAAAAGCCACACAAACTCAACTTAACATAAGTCGGGATGAGGCGATTCGAACGCCCGACCCCTACGTCCCGAACGTAGTGCGCTACCAACTGCGCTACATCCCGATTACTCTTCTGTCGCCCTAAAACATCAATGAAATGGGCAAGAAAAGCGATGCAAAGGTAACCCATTTATCGCAGTTGAACAAATTTTTTTAAAATTTTCTTCATGGAATTTGTTGTATTTAATAAAAAATTATTACCTTTGCACCGCTTTTGAAGATTAAAGCAAAAATAATGGTGCCTTAGCTCAGTTGGTAGAGCATCGGACTGAAAATCCGTGTGTCCCCGGTTCGATTCCTGGAGGTACCACATAGACAACAAAGAAAGCCCTGCGATGGAAATCCATTGCAGGGCTTTTTCTTTTGTCTGCTTTTAGGTTGACTGCCGCATTAAGTTGCTAACGCTTTTTAGTCTGATTAAACAGCCAGTCGCGCACAGCTGCAAGTTTATAGGCATAGTCAAACGATGCCATGTGCTCCATCCCGCGCCCCGATTCGGGCAGCACAGAACCAGTTTCCCACTTGATGAAATTGACATTGCCGCCTTTGTCTATGAGCTGTTCAGCCAAGCGTTCTTGTTCCTCCTTTGGCAGTTTTGCGCTCCATGAGGCAGAGTCAATCCTTGCTTTCTGCTGCTCAAGCACACTTGTCAGCGACTTCATTCCGCCATAGGCTTTCTGGTCGCCTCCTGCTACAATATAGAAGAAACGCTTATTGCCGAAATCATTCATCTTAGTGGTGTCCCACTGGCTGCTTACAAACAGCGATGCAGCAAAGAGGTCGGGATGGGTGATGTTGAAGTAGAACGACATCATGCCGCCCATTGACTGCCCTGTTGTGTAGAGTCTGTCGGTGTCGATGTTGTATTGCTCAATTACAGACTTTAGCAGGCGTATGGTCATCTCCACTTCGTCGCTCGTGCTCCAGTCGTCTTTCACAGCCCACGAGGTGTACTGCGGAACTAATATAAAACAAGGGTGTTTGCTCTGGTCTCTGTCTGAAGCAAACTCAAGCGCACCATAACCCTGTGTCAGCGGAGCTGTAACTTCCTTGCCAACGGTGCTTGCATCTGCCATGAACAGCAACAACGGCATGCTTTTCTTTCCGTCGTAGCCTTCGGGAACAAGCAGGTTATACTCCATTGTCTTGCCAGTAACGTCGTCGTTGAAAGTCAACTGACTGAACTTCCCCAGCGTTTCTTTCTTCAATGCAACGAAAACGCTGTCAGATTCTTTACTAATGCCACTGCCTTGTCGTGGCGTTCTCTGGTTGCCCATCGGGCTTTGTGCACAGTTAGTAAGGCACATAGCCAATGCTGCCATCAGGAAAAACTTTCTTGTTGTTTTCATAATCGTCATGGAGTTCTTTCTTGGAAAAGAAAGTCTTTTCCCGTAGGCTCTACCAAGCCTTTTTCTATTAAGCTTATCGCGGCATGAGGTTAAGCAAGGTTATAAGGTTTAAGGGTTTTATGATTTTGGGATAATTAATTGTTTTTCGCCTAACCACATCAAGACCCTCATAGCCAAATAACCTCACATTCTCTGATTACAGCTTCATTACTCGCTTCATCTCCAGATTCTCATAACCTTCTGGACAATGGGTTGAGAGATAGACGGTAGGATTGCTGGCTACAAACTCGCGCACACGGTCGAGGGTCTCGCGGGCTGCATCAATGTCTTCAAACACAATGCTCAGCTTGTTAGCCTTCAGGGCAGCATCACAATAGGTAACATCGCCGTGCATCATGTAGTAGAGTCCATCGGCTTCAGCAATAACGATGCTGTTGCCCTTAGTATGTCCCTTTGCTTCAATAAGCCACACGCCATCGGCAATCTTCTCAGCCTTAGGGAAGTTGTGGTAAGCACCGTCTTTATAAGCAACACGAACAATGTTGTCGCCTGTAAGTTTCTGCGCGTCAGCATCCTCTGGCGAAACATAGACTTTAGCATTAGGGAAATACTCCAACGCTCCTGAGTGGTCGGGATGTTTGTGGGTGAGCAATATCTTTGTCACTTGTTCAGGACGATAGCCTAATGCTTCAAACGATGCCATATAGTCGGCTATCTTTTCTCCCATATAGAGCGGACCGCCCAGTTTCTTTGGAGGAACAGGCGCACCGTTCTTAAAACCTGTGTCTACCAGTATCACTTCATCGCCCATGTCGATGAGGAAGTTCTGCAAACTGCTGCGATAGATTATTTGCTCATCAAACTTTTCTTTGCCTTCTTCTCCTCCGAAGGCGAATGGCTGGTTCATGAAACCGCCATCAAACATTCTTATTGCTTTTATCTCCATAATGTTGTTTGTATTTTTTGTTTAATTAGTAAACGAGCTTATTATAGTGCATAGTTATTCTTGATTAACGGGAACGGGAACGATAACGGGAAGTTTAACTTTAACGTTAACTTTAACTTTAACAGGAACCTTAACTTTTAAGCTATGCACTATTCTATTATGTATGCATCCACAATCTCGGCATAGTAGGCAATGTGGTCATCGGTCTCAACGGTATAGAAACGCTTTTTCAGCTCTTCGCTCAACTCGCCATCTTCTTGTTTCTGACGATAGAGCAAACGACACTCAAGGGTGAGCGGAAACTCTTTTATTCCTGGCACAGAAATCTTTTCAGGTTCAACAAGAGTAAGCCCAGCCGCCTCTATCTTGTCCATGTCTCTGCCGCTCTTTCCTCCGCAGATACCGAGTATCTTCTTGTTGAAATCGCCTACAGGCACGTTGATGGTGAACTCAGGATTCTCGTCGAGCATCTGACGCGTATATCGGCAGTTGCGCACGTATGCGACAAAGACTGGCTTCTCCCAGATGATGCCGAGTGTGCCCCATCCAATAACCATTGAGTTTACTTTCTCGCCTACTTTCGTTGTAAGCAGAATACCAGGACGCATTGCCGAAATCACTTGTCCTGCATAGTCACGATAGTCTATTTTCTTCTTTTCCATATTCATATATCTCCTTTTTTCATTTACAAAGGTAGTAAAAAATACCACATTACAAAAATTGTGTTTGTGTATTTTTAGTTAATAATTTCAACTATGCACTATTAACTATGAACTGTGCACTACTAAAGACTATGCACTATTTTCACACGCCACTGCTCTGAGACAATGCGCAGCCGCTCCAATCTCTTGTAGAGGAGGGGCTGGGGTGTAGTCAGTAACCAAAAGAATATGCACTATTTGTTGCTAGTCAACTTATAATCTGTAACTTTCAAAATCAGTCCGATTTTTTGACGAAAAAAGTAAAAAATCTTGACAAACGGAATTTTAATTCTAGAGAAGGATTTTCCGATTGGCACGAGGCTGAATGCAAAAATGTGTTTAATTGTTAATCAATCGGCTTAAACTATGTAAACAAGTACAAGGAACGAAAAAGTGAAAGGTGTCCTTTCGCGATGCGAAACGTGGCATATCGCAGTGCAATATGTGGCATATTGCAGTGCCAAAGGTGCCCTTTCACACTGCGAAAGATGCCCTTTGACTTTTTTAACACTTGTGAGTTCTGAGGCGAGACGTATAATGCCTTGATATTGAATGATTTACTAAAAACGGCAAGAAACCGCCAAATACTCGCATATTTTGCAACTTCATTTTTCTCGGTCCAGAATTTTTAAGTTATGGGCGTGGTTAGTTAATCAATTTTTTACCCAACTCGCCTCTGAAAATTGCAGGTTTTTCGCTCGGCACGGCAAGAAACGGAAAACTGGTTTCAGATTGAAATAACTTTAACGGGAACGTTCCCGTTAACGTTAAAGTTAAAGTCACCCCATCCCTACAATAGCATAAGAATTGGCAATAAGCTCCTTCATCACAGCATCAGGACAGTCCTTAGCACGAATGCCAATCCAGTATTTCGGACTCATATTAAACGGATCGCAGATATAATCACACGACTCTCGCAAATCCGCAATTCTTGCAGGCTGACACTTTACCGTCACCACATCAAACTTATCAAAGTCGAAATAGCAGAATATATGTCCGCCAACATAGAAAGCAAGCACACTCTCTGCTCCATGAAATTTCACAAACGGAGTCTTCTCTACAACATCCGTTCCCACCGTCAGGCAATATTCCCTAATTTCCTCTACGTTCATAAATTAAACCTTTAAACTATGCAAAGATAACGCTTTTCCACAAATCACACAACAAACTCCCACACTATCCACATCATAACAGCCTACATACTGATAAGTGACAACAGCAGAACAACTCCCCCCATCCTAATGTTTTGTCAGTTAATAATTTATTCCTAACTTTGTACCGAGAGATTTATCCTCAAGAGGAACCTTTCAAACTAAGAAAATCAATCATCAGTAAAAGAAATGAAGAAAGCATCATTTATAATCGTCATGCTTCTTTCTGCCATTTGTCTGAAAGCACAGAGCATAAGCCACATTGAGAAAACAAAGTCATGGTACTACATCTACGACCAAAACGGGAAAAAGATAAAGACTCTAAGCACCAGTCAAGGAGAGTTGAAGGGCTACAGTTCCACGTTCTACATAATCAAGCAAGGCTCAGGTTTCTATATCACATACGATGTAAGCGGAAAGAGGCTCCACACATTTAGCATCTCCACCGTAGGAGAGATAGTCAGCGTTGCAGGAGACACCTTCACCAGCCGCAAAGACGCATGGATATACACATGGACCAAAGCAGGTAAGAAAATAAAAACAAGATCAGCACATAAATGAAAAAGCAAGAACAAAATTCCACAAACTTATATTTTGCTATTTAATTATTTATTCTTAACTTTGCGGATTAAGTAAAGAGAATCCTCATCAAATGAAGAAAGAAGAAATACTGGCTCTATTTAAGAGTTACGAAGATGCGGTTTGCATGATTGACGAAACCGAATGCTGGAGTGCACGTGATTTGTGTACACTATTTGGCTATCAACAATGGCGTAATTTCTGTAATGTCATTGACAAAGCCAAAGAGGCATGTAGTAATGCAGGACAATCTGTTTCTGATCATTTTGCTGACGTCAGCAAAATGATAGACATTGCAAAAGGTGCTCAGCGTGAGGTGGATGACATTATGCTCACCCGCTATGCTTGCTATCTGGTTGCGCAGAATGGCGACCCAAGAAAGCCGCAGATTGCTTTTGCACAGACTTATTTTGCAGTTCAAACCCGTCGTGCAGAACTGATAGAGCAACGACTTTTGGAAGTTGAGCGAGTTAAAGCACGAGCCAAATTGCAGGAGACAGAACGAAAACTTTCAGGCATCTTGTATGAACGTGGAGTAAATGACCAGACTTTCGCTGTTATCCGTTCCAAAGGGGATCAGGCACTCTTCCGTTTGAGCACAAACATGATGAAACGTAAGTTGGGGATGCCACAAGGCCGTCCTCTTGCCGATTTCCTTCCTACTATAAGCATCAAGGCAAAAGACTTCGCTGCGGAAATGACAAGTGTCAATGTGCAAGCCAAAGACCTTCAAGGCGAAGCATCCATTACACGGGAACATGTTGACAATAATGCCGCAGTACGCAAGATGCTCACAGAGCGAGGTATTATCCCAGAAAATCTTCCTCCTGCAGAGGATGTCAAAAAGGTAGAACGCCGTTTGGTAAGTGAGCAGAAGAAGATGCTGAAGAATAAGAAGAAATAATCTATCTTCTCATTAAGAAAAGAATAACTTATGGATATTCAAAAAAGAAACAACGATAAAGAGATTTACGCTCCTCTAAAGTCTAAATGGCTTGTTATGAAGCCCGAAGAGGAAGTCCGACAAAAATATATTTGTCGCATGGTTGATAGCTATGGCTACTCTCTTGACCAGATGGATCAAGAGATACAAGTTTCTAATTCACAACGTGGGCAGGGTGCAGCACGAGCAGATATTGTTGTATGGCGCAGCAAAGAGGATAAGGAATCCAAGAAATATCCTTTGATAGTTGTGGAGTGTAAGGCCGAATCTGTTACCATCCGTAAGGAAGACTATTACCAAGGAATGAATTATGCTTCATGGGCTCATGCAGACTTTTTCGTTACCACAAACTTAAAAGAAACTCGCATCTTTAGAATTGTCAAAGGCCAGATCCCAGACAAACTCGATGAAATTGTGGATATCCCCAATGCTTCAAAAGCTAACAACCAAAAAGAAATTGACAAATTATTGAAGCAGACAAAGGCATTCACACGCGATGAGTTTTCAAAACTTCTGTTCAAATGTCACAATATCATTCGTAATAATGATAAATTATCTCCTGAAGCGGCTTTTGATGAAATAAGCAAGATCCTTTTCATTAAGATACGCTACGAACGAAGCAATTCCGATTCCCAAATATTCTCAGCTGATCGCTTTACAGCCTTAAAGAAGAGTCGCGAGGAATACAACAAGGAGATGAATATTAAAGACGAGAAACCTTTTTATCAACATCTCTTTGACCTAACAAAACAAGAGTTCGTTCATGACCATCTCTTTGATGATAATGCAAAAATAGAAATCCGTGAAAACAGTTTTGAGCAGATTGTGAAGGAGTTAGAGATTTATAACCTCTCTACGACTTCAGACGATGTGAAAGGTATCGCTTTTGAGAAATTCCTTGGTAAAACATTCAGGGGAGAACTGGGACAATTCTTTACGCCTCGTACCATTGTGGACTTCATGGTATCAGTACTAGACCCGCAAGAAGGAGAATTGGTATGTGACCCGTGTTGTGGTAGCGGTGGATTCTTGATAAAGGCTTTTGAATATGTTCGTGAAAAGATAGAAAAAGACATTGAGCAGCAGAAAGAGGATATCAAAGCGCAGTTCTATGGTGATGACTACGATAAGATGTCAGACAAACTGAAACAAGAGGTTGAAGCCGAAGTCGCCCAGACCTTCTCATATTTGAACGAGGAACTGAATATCAATAATGAAAAGGGACGATTACGTTCTCTTTCTTATGACTGCATATATGGCACAGATGCTAATCCGCGAATGGCACGTACAGCCAAGATGAACATGATTATGCACGGTGACGGTCATGGTGGTGTACATCATCATGATGGTTTGCTTAATGTAAATGGCATATTTGAGAACCGTTTTGATGTAATTCTAACTAACCCTCCATTTGGCGCAAGGGTTGAAAAGGATTTGAAAATATCTGAGGCAGACAAATTTACAGATGAAGCCAAAATTAAAGAATATAAAGAGCGGTATGGCAAAGAGGAATACGGAAGAGCCTTAAGTCAGGTTAATGACAATGTCGGCAAATCGTTATTAAGTTTATATAAGATTGATAGCAGTTTGACGGAAGTCCTATTTATTGAGCGCTGTCTAAATCTATTGAAGCCAGGCGGAAGAATGGGTATTGTACTACCTGAAGGCGTGTTGAATAACACAAATCTACAAAAGGCACGTGATTTCGTGGAAGGAAAGGCCAAGATTCTCCTGATTGTGTCTATTCCTCAGGATGTTTTTATCGCATCTGGAGCAACTGTAAAGCCAAGTCTCCTTTTCTTTAAGAAGTTTACTGAAGAAGAGGCCTTTGAGTATTCACAAATTTTACATCAAGCCCAAATGAATGTTTCGTCTAAATACGAGGACGAGGTTAGTGAACTTGAAGAAAAAATAAAATTGAGAGGAAAAGATGCTCTGACAAAGGAAGAAAAAAAAGCTTGTAGGGCTAAATTGAAAGCCTTACAGGAAAGAATGGAGGCAGAAATCAAGTCAATAGTCAAAGAAAAATTTGATTATGAAATTCCAATTGCTGAAGTTCATAAGGCTGGAATTAGTTCTACTGGTGCTGAGATAGAAAATGAACTTATACCATTAGCCAAAGAGTTTACTCCTTATCGTATTGGAAACAAATTATGGAGTGTGCCTATCAAATCTGTCAAATATGAAACAGATGAAACTGGGACTGCCTTTCGTGTTAGAATAACGGACAACATTCTGTCAGAGCCAGAGGTGTTTTACGAACTTAAAAATTAATTCGTTATGCCAGAAAACGTTTATACATATTTGAAGTTCGTAATCTACAGAGAGCTTGAGAATTGGAGCGTTCAATATTCAATCAATAGTAATTTGAATTTTGGAAGAAAATTTGAATTGAAGAAAATTGGTTCTTTTCTTACACGTAATAAAACTGCTGTTACCGTGGAGGATTATGTTTCTTACAAACGGGTTACGATAAAAACTAATAATGGGGGATGTTGTCTTAGAGATGAACTTAGCGGGAAACTCATCGGAACAAAACAGCAATTTGTTATATCGCAAGGACAATTTATTCTCTCTAAAATCGACGCTCGCAACGGAGCTATGGGGGTTGTTCCTTCCGAATGCGATAAAGCCATAATAACAGGAAATTTTTGGACTTTTGATGTCAACGAGAAATTGATTGATTCACATTATTTGTCTCTTGTAACAACAACAAAAGCCTTTGTGGATTTTGCTGAAAAAGCAAGCAATGGGACAACAAACAGACATTATCTTCAAGAGCCACTGTTCTTATCTCAAAAGATTCCGTTGCCAACCATAGAAGAGCAGCGAACATTAGTGTCAGCTTTCAATGATAAAATTAGTCATTCGGAAGCACTTGAACTGCAAGCCGCACAAGTGGAACAAGATATAGAAGATTATTTATTGTCAGAGTTGGGCATTAAGCAAAAAGGTTACACGCAAGCGGAGCCAACTGCAACCGTAGCAAGCGAGCCGCAAATGGAGTATGTTGTAAGCAATCGGCAATTGGAAGACAGTGCAGACACATACCATTGGAGAGATGAGATAAAAAAAGAATACAAGTATCTGAAGTTTGTGAGATTCAAGGATGTGATAGAATGGGGGTATGATAGAATGGTTGGGGGAAATAATAAACTTCTACATTCTACTATTTACCCTAACTATAAATTAGGCCAATTGTTGGATATAAATCCAACGACATCATTCTCCAATCTTGATGGCAGTGATGAAATATCATTTATACCGATGGAGTGCATTTCGGACAAATATGGAGAATGGAAGGAAAAACGTATTTGTAAAGTGAGTTCATCAAAGGGCTATACCAAGTTTTCTGATGGTGACTTAATTTGGGCGAGAATAACACCGTGTATGCAAAATGGAAAATCTGCCATTGTTTATGGTTTGGAAAATGGGTATGGGTGTGGTTCAACAGAGTTCCACGTTATAAGAAATCATAATGAGGATTTGAATTTACGCTATATACATTTGCTTTTAAGATTGCCCGAAGTGTTGAAAGATGCAATGAAATCCTTTACGGGTTCAGCAGGGCAACAACGTGTTCCCAAATCATATTTAGAGCAATTGACGGTGCCTGTACCTTCATTAAACATTCAAAGCACAATCGTTGAGCATATCAACAAGCAAAAAGAGCAAATCAAACAATTAAGGCTACAAGCAGAGAACTTGAGAAAAGAAGCGTTGGTAGAATTTGAAAAAGAGATATTTGAATAAATTAATCATACAATATGGTACACAAAGCAAAATTTTCCTATAAATCTCTCATACAAAGAGACAAAGATGTCATCCATATCAATGGATTAAATAAAGCCAAAGCTGTCTCTCAATTTCTTAAAGCAATAAAATATGGAAAAAGAGAGGGATATGATAATTTCTTAATTGATGCTTCGGATTTAGAAGAAGGTGTTTTCCCTAATTCTGTTGTTGCTATTTCGGCTTTAATTGATTTGTATTCAAGCGAAGGAATTAGTTTTGAATTTGGGAAAATACCATCAGCGTTATTAGCAACAAAGTTTTTGCATCCTCACCATTTTGATGGTAATTCAGATCATATTCTTAATCGTATTTGGAAGTTTTCTAGTTCAAAGGAAGTTTCTGATATTGTTGATGCTTTTAACATTGAACTCAGAAAAGAAGATAGATTTAGTGCAGGTACGATTTCTTCTTTGATGTGGTCCTTAAATGAAGTTATGGATAATGTTCTCATTCATTCAGGGGTGGAAACTGCTTATGTAATGGGGCAGATACATAAATCTACAAAAAATATTGCCTTCTCTGTTTGTGACTATGGTATAGGTATATATAATTCATTACGTAAATCAAATTTACATAAACCACGAACTGCTATTGATGCTATTACATTAGCAATAAAAGAGGAAGTCACAAGAGACAGTTCTGTGGGGCAAGGGAATGGACTATTTGGACTACATTCTATTATAAGCCAAGGTAAAGGTACACTAGAAATTACATCAAGTGGAGCATCATACAAGTTAAATGAAGGTAAAACCTTTTTAAATAGGAACTTACCAATACATTCATTTAATGAACCTGGAACTATTGTTGATTTCCAACTTAACTATGGTAAAGACATCTCATTGGAAAACGCATTAAAATTCAGAGGAAAGGATTATAGTATAACAGACCTTTATATCGAAAGTTTTGATGATGACCAAGGGCATAATTATTATTCGGTAAAAGATCATTCAAGTGGAACTGGTACACGTGGTTCAGCATTGAGAATCAAAAATGAGGTTATGAATATAATAACTGAAACGAGAAAACCTGTGATAGTTGATTTCAAAGAGATAGCAGTCATATCATCTTCTTTTGCAGATGAATTAATTGCAAAATTATTATTGGAACTTGGCCTTTTTCAGTTTAACAATTTAATCAAACTCCGTGGAATAAATTCTCAAGAACAAAATATTTTACAACGTTCTGTTATACAACGATTAGTAGATACTCTTAATGAACCAACTATTTTATAACTGCTTTTGAAAATATACCTTTACATATGGGCAAAACAATAACTACATATCTGATAGACGGAGATCCCAAAGGAACACAATATGTATTCATCAGCAATAAGATTTGCCAAATGTATGTAATTCCTCGTTCTAATCTTTCTATTCTGAATGAACGACAGGAGTTGCAGACACCTGCATTCTATATCTTGTTGGGCGAAGATGAAGCAACTAAGCCAAAGGCTTACATTGGCGAGACGGAGAACTTTCGTGAACGGGTAAAAGACCACGATAGTAAAAAAGCGTTTTGGCAAAAGGCATTGCTGTTTATCTCTAAAGATGCAGCCATGACAAAGGCTGATGTGCAATACTTGGAGCATCGAGCCATCGCAGAGGCAAAGACTTCCAATACTTTTGTGCTGAATGAGAATAAGCAAACGCCAAAGGCACCTAATCTACCTGAGTACAGAAAGGATGATATGGAGAGGTTCTTTGAAGACGTGAAGTTCCTCACATCCTTTATTGGCTGCAATATTTTTGATGTGGCTAAACCAAAGGAGAAGCATTTGTTCTATACAAAAGGACGTGGCTGCGATGCCAAAGGTTTCTATGATGCTAATGGTTTTACCGTATTGAAAGGTAGTATCATTGCAAATACTTCTGTTCCTTCACTTGTTTGGAAAGAGAAACGAGAAAAACTTCTTAAAGATTATACTGTCAGCAATGGCGATAATCTGGAATTAGAATCCGACAAAACGTTTTCCAGTCCCAGCACAGCTGCCGATTTCTGTATTGGCAGTAGCAATAATGGCTGGCTCGTTTGGAAAGACAAAGATGGTCAGACATTGGATTCTGTGTATAGAAAGCAATTAGAATAATTAGATTGAGTGGATTAGGCTATATGGCTAAAAAGGATATAAATAAAGATGTATTTACTGAAGAAACAATGCTGAGATTAGAAATATTTCGGCAATGTTTCCGTGAATGGTACCCTGTGTTTGTTCACAACAAATTCATCTCGCACATATTTGTATATGATATGTTTGCTGGAAGTGGTAAAGATATCGCCCAACACCCAGGATCTCCAATCATACTTTTCCAAGAAGCGCGAGGTGATAAACGGCAACATTGCAAATCATTGTTAAAGAGAGGAATCCCATTCATTACATTTGGTTATAATGAATTAGATGAAGTTAAGAGGACAGAACTGGAATCTAATGTGTCGGCAGAATTTACTCTATGCAAATCACAATGTATAGAAAAGGTATGTCCTTTTCAAAATGCATTCTTTTTTGAATCACAAGATTTCTCCTCATTGATTAACAACAGAAGATTAAATCAGATATTGTCCAATGCAAAATATGCAAAATTTATTTTGCTTGATCAATATGGTTTTAAGCAAATTAATGATGATGTTTTTCTTAAATTGGTTAATTCACCGACAACAGACTTTATCTTCTTCATAGCATCTTCTTTTATTAAACGATTTAAGGATTTACCTGCTGTTACAGCCTATTTCAAAAAAAATAAAATTTCATTTGATGAAACACAACCAAAGGAATGTCATAAGGTTATAACGGATTATTTTAGGAGTTTGATTCCTGCAGATAAAAAGTATTATCTACATTCTTTTACAATTCAAAAAGGAAGCAATTACTATGGGCTAATCTTTGGTTCTGCTCATTCGCTAGGAATGGAAAAGTTTGTCAAGGTTTGTTGGAAGGAAGATAGACAAGCAGGAGAGTCAAATTGTAATCTTTATAATGATTTTGAACCTGGTACACTGTTTTACGACCCACAATATACAAATAAGAAGACACGTATAATTAAGGAAATCAAAGAAAAAATACTTAATTCTACCATCAAAGACAATATTACAGGATTGGATTATGCCTTAGAATGCGGCTGTGAGCCCAAATTGTTTGTTGAAGTAATGGATTCTATGATAAAAGAGAATAGAGTTAAGATTTTGGGCACTTACAACAAACAGGCAACAAATATTCATAAGGCAAATATATATAAAATAGAACTGAAATGAGAACAACCAAAATAGAATGGACAGAACGAACCTGGAATCCAGTCACAGGGTGTAATAAGATTTCTGAAGGATGTCGTCATTGTTATGCAGAGATGATGACAAGGCGTTTGTTTGCTATGGGTAATCCAAAGTATGCGAACAACTTCATACCCACAGAACATCCGGAAGATTTGTTGGAACCATACAACTGGAGAAAGCAATCAACTGTTTTTGTCTGCTCTATGAGCGATTTGTTCAATGAGAAAATTTCTTTTAATTTCATTGACAAGGTGTTTAACGTTATTAAAGATACTCCTCAACATACATATCAAATACTAACGAAAAGAGCGAAGCGGATGGCGGAGTATTTTGAAAGCAGAGTTATTCCACCTAACGCATGGATCGGTGTTACTGTAGAAAATAGGAATGCTATTGAACGGATTGATTCAATTAGACACCTTGATGCGAAAGTGAAATTTTTATCATGTGAGCCCCTTCTGGAAGATTTAGGGGAATTGGAACTAGATGGAATAAATTGGATTATTGTTGGTGGTGAAAGTGGTGTTTCTGCTAGGCCCATGAATGAAAAATGGGTCGTAAACATAATGAACCAAGCTCATCAACTAAACATACCATTCTTTTTTAAACAATGGGGAACATGGGGATGTGATGGAATTAAACGTAATAAAAGAAAAAATGGCAAACTTATAAATGGGGAAATAGTTCAAGAATTCCCAATAGTTTATTAATGCTTATGATGACCATACAAGAAATAACAACCCGTAAAGAAGACCAAACGTTTGACTGCAAGGGTATTCAAATAGAGCCGAAGGCATTGGCTGTGCCTATCGTGGCGTTTGCCAATGCAGATGGTGGCGTAATAGCCATTGGAGTATCGGATAAGACTCGGAAGATTGAAGGGATTAATCAGCATACAGATAAGTTGAACGAACTGCTACGTGTGCCGTTTGATTTCTGCAATCCATCGGTTCCAGTGACATGCTCATACCTTCCTTGCACAGATAAGGATGGGAACGAGAACCGGATCTTGCTCATGGAGATTCCTGCCAGTTCGAGCCTTCATACTAATCAAGCAGATGAAGCCTTTATGCGTGTTGGCGATAAGAGCCGGAAACTGTCCTTTGACGAGCGTGTGCAACTGATGTACGACAAAGGGGAACGCTACTACGAAGTACAGCAGTGTATGGCGCAACCATCGATGACATCGACATGGATGCTGTTGCCGACTATGCCAAATTGGTCGGCTATGGGAAAAGTCCCTTGCAATACTTGCGCGAGAACAATGGTTTTGTGAGGACCAACAAGAAGGCTGCGATTAAGCGAGAGCAGAGCGATGCTCGCATCAGCTCTGCCGAGCGTGAGCAGGCTCGACCGGAGGTCAATGGTGAAGAGGATGTGAGCACGGCATGTATTCTTCTCTTTGGCAAGTATCCCCAGAAGTTTTTCCCTCGTGCCCGTACTCGCTTCATCAGATATGAAGGTGTTGACGAGAAGGTAGGTGCTGAAATGAACGTCATCAAGGATGTTACCTTTGAGGGAACCATCTTGAACCAGATCAAGAAAACGATTGAGTTTATCGAGACTCAGGTTCGAGAGCATACGTTCCTGGGGCAACATACTCAGTTCGTAACGAAACGCGACTACCCTAAATTCGTCATTCAAGAGATGACGGTCAACGCTTGCTGCCATCGGGCCTACAACATCAAGGGTACAGAGATACAGATCAAGATGTTTGACGACCGGTTGGTATTTGAGTCTCCGGGCAAACTCCCTGGACAGGTGAAGCCAAACAATATCCGGCACACCCACTTCTCTCGTAATCCCAAGATAGCAGCCTTCCTCAAAGCATATCACTTTGTGAAGGAGTTCGGTGAGGGCTTTGATCGTATCTGCCGTGAACAAGAGGCTAATGGTGCCAATGTCCCATCCTTCAGGACTGACGAGTTCATCCTAAAGATTACAGTGCCAAAGGTAGCAGAAAACGTACAGAAGCAAACTGGAAACGTAACAGAAAACGATTGGAAGGTAGCAGAAAACCATAATAAGGTAGCAGATAAGGTAGCAGAAAATCATGGCAAAGTCATAGAAAAGTTGAGAGAAAAAGCTGCTAAATTAGGAGAGACATTAACAGCCAATAGAATCAAGATACTTGAACTGATGATTGAAGATCCGTATATATCGAGAGCTGATTTGGCAAATAATGTCGAAATTAGTGAAACTTCGATTTACCGCAATATTGAAGCTATGCGCGGAAAGTATCTCCGCCGTGTAGGTCCCGATAAAGGCGGTTTCTGGGAGGTAATAGTTTAAGTTTTGATGTGCAAGCATATATTTTGGAAAGTAAGCCAAAAAGAGCCCTCAAAAGTGTGGAGGCGGCTGTAATGTTACACCAGTAAATAAAAATAGGCTGAAAATCAAGCGATTAACAGCCTATTTTTGTACCCAGAGCCGGAACATAACCGCCTCAAACAAAGGAAAGAAAAAGCAACAAAGTAATTGATATACAACGATTTGCAATGTTTATCAATTTTTCTGATTTTTGACAAAATACCCCATTTTTGCCCTTGTTTTGTTAGAATTAACACCTTTTTAACACCCCGGAATTAAAACTTTTTGTACCTTTGCAGACGAAAAGAAAACATCAGCAAATAAACGAGTTATGGCAGAATTAAGAGGCAAGAATAAGAACCTCGTGGAAGCAGGAAATCCGCGATTATTGAAGAAATTGGTGAAGAATGACACCGAATATAGCCTATATTTGGAGTATCAGATGGGGTATAATCGGGACAACGGCACATCCATTCGCAAGAAGGAAAGTCTGTCGCTGTATCTTTTGGCTTCACCTCGAACACCCATTCAACGACAGCAAAACAAGGAGACGTTGGAATTGGCCAAGAAGATTCGTTTCGAGCGTGAGCAAGAGTTCCTGGACAACCGCGAGGGCTATCGACTGAAGAAAGAGAAAGGCATCAACTTCCTCGACTACTACCAGTCGTACATCAGCAGCTATACCAAGAAAGACATCCGCATGATTCAGATTGCCCTCAATCGTTTCCATGACTTTCTTGCGGAGTATCATCCGCTGTTGAAAGACTTCATCCGGCCCGATGCCATTACTCATGAAATGATGGTAAAGTTTGCCGAATACCTTCAGACTCGTAGTGTGGGCGAAGGGGCAAAAAGCATCTTGCAGCGATTCAAGAAAGTGGTGCGTTCTGCCGTTGACCAGGGCATCATGGCGAAAGATCCATGCAAGGGAGTTGTTTGCGTCGTTGATGACCAGGTGCTGAAGAAGGATGTGCTCTCACAAGAGGAGATCCAGAAACTCATGGATACCCATTATCAGTTCGAGAAAGAGAACGTCCGCAATGCCTTCATCTTCTGCCTTTATACAGGCATGCGATTCTGCGATGTCAAAGACCTGCGCTACTCGAACATTGACTATGCCAACAAACTCCTGCGCTTCGAACAGGACAAGACTAAAGGACATTCTGCCCGCAGTTGGGTCACCATTCCCCTCAATGATGGACTCATCCATCTGGTTGGCATGCCAAAAGAAGGAGAGACAAAGGAATCGCTCGTTTTCAACCTCCCATCATACGAAAGCTGCTGTAAGTCCGTCAAGCGATGGGTGAAACGTGCCGGCATTGACAAGCACATCAGCTGGCATTGTGCTCGCCACTCCTTCGCCGTGAACATCCTCAACAACGGAGCCAATATCAAGACCGTTGCCAGCCTTCTTGGCCATAGCGGTTTGAAGCACACCGAGAAATACACCCGTGCCGTTGATAAGTTGAAAGAGGATGCCATCAACAGCCTGCCAGCACTCAACCTATAACATTGATTTATTTACTGGCGAAAAGAGAAGTTATTTTTCCTTTCGCCAGCAAACATCATTGTTCTGGCGAAAGAAGAATAAGTTTAGTCCACATTGCGCATATATAGCAAAGAGACAAACCGACCCTGATTTTATAAATGACAATGTGAATAATGCTTGTTTTTAGGCCGTCAATGCAATTTTTCGACTAAAAATTAGTATCTTTGTGCCGCAAATTGATTATATTAGAGATATTATATCTCTAATGTTGTTCAAAATGATTTGATTCGAATATGACGCAGAGCGAAGAGATACTGGAGCAAGGACTAATAAAAACCCTGACGGAAATGAACTACGAGTACGTTTCTATCAAGGAGGAAGAGAACTTGCTCGCTAATTTCAAAGTGCAGTTGGAAAAGCACAACCAGAAGGAACTGGCTGCGCATGGTCGTGAACACTTTACCGATAAGGAGTTTGACAAAATACTGCTCTATCTGGAGGGCGGCACCCGCTTTGAAAAAGCCAAGAAACTGCGCGACCTGAAGAACTTCCAACTGGAAAACGGCGAACGTGTGTGGATTGAGTTCATCAACAAGCAACACTGGTGCCAGAACGAGTTTCAAGTCAGCAATCAGATAACGGTTGAAGGACGAAAGAAGTGCCGCTACGACGTGACTATACTCATCAATGGTCTGCCACTGGTACAGATAGAACTGAAGAAACGTGGCGTGGAACTGAAACAGGCGTACAACCAGATTCAACGATACCACAAGACTTCGTTTCACGGGCTCTTCGACTACATACAACTCTTCGTTATCAGCAACGGTGTGAATACCCGTTATTTTGCCAACAACCCTAACAGCGGCTATAAGTTCACGTTCAACTGGACGGATGCAGAGAACGTGCCGTTCAATGACCTTAGTAAGTTTGCCTACTTCTTCTTTGACAAGTGCAATCTTGGCAAGATGATAAGCAAGTACATTGTACTGCATGAGGGCGATAAGTGTTTGATGGTGTTGCGTCCCTATCAGTTCTACGCTGTAGAGCAGATTCTCGACCGAGTACAGAACACCAACAAGAATGGCTAC